>NZ_JBOJLM010000003.1:0-291372 GCF_050750585.1 Salinimicrobium sp. WS361 | reverse complement strand
AGCGCCAGTACTTATTCTGTACTGAACTTTTTCCAGAAATCAATCGAATATTTCAATTCTTCACCCAAACCATTATAAGACTCTTTGGTACATTGAAATTTATCTTTTATTAGAGAAATAGAAACACAATTAATCATTCTTAAATTACTTAAAGATGTAATGGTCACCTCTTCATTGAACTTGTTTGTCTTATGTTGACTGTTTTCATTTAGCTGAATTGCAGATATGAATTCAGAATGAGCGTAATTCGAATACAATTTATATAATTTTCCAAATAAGTTGCTTTTTAGGCAGCTCTGTTTTATAAGATCATCCCAGCTAAGTATACGTGGGAGTCCGTAACTATTCAATTTCCAGATATGATGTTTATTCAAACTTGGGTAGAATGGACTTTTTTTAACTGTTTCTTTTAAAATCTCTATTTCCTCTTTTTCTCTTTCGAGTTTTTCAATCAGATGTGGTTGAAGGTTTTCATCATAATTCTGTCTCGACATAAAACCTGAAATTCTCCATAGATTATATCTAAAAATTTGTTCTTCTCTACTTAATTTATTGAAGAAAAGATATTCTAAGGTCAGGAAGTTTTCTAATACTGCTCGGGTCAGAATGTAGATTGAGGAAATGTCCAGAATTTGAACTTTTTTATTAGTATCGATACCCGAAATATTACTTCCACGAGATAATTCTAAAGCGCTTTTCGATGCAAGAAGTAGCTTAATAGTTAATGTTTCAATATAAACTTCCCCAACATCTAAAGCCGGTTTAGAGTCATAAATCGATTGAATTATAGTCGTATGAGCTCTTAAAATATTCTCTAAACTCTCACTTAAATCGGGAATATTAAGGCTTTCTACCTCTTTAAATAGTGCTTCTATTTCTTCTTGTTTTTTCAACTTTTAGGTATTGGCGCTAACGTACGAATAAAAGCACCAGTACATTTATATATACTTTGTCTTTATTGTACTTTATTAGCTAATCTAGCGGATTTTTGATTTTGAAAAAAATATTTGTTGCAACATGGGTGTAAATTTCGGTGGTTTTGGTGCTCTTATGGCCTAAAAGGACCTGAATGTAACGCAAATCTGTCCCGCTCTCCAATAAATGTGTGGCAAAAGAGTGTCGGAGCATATGCGGAGTCACCCTTTTGCGTATTCCGGCCTTTTTAGAAGCTTCTTTTACAATCTTAACTACACTTTCAGCAGAGTACTTTTCGCCTTTCGGGCCTTCAAATAGATATTCTTTTGGTCTCCATTCAATAAAATATCTCCTAAGATCTCCAAGAAGCTTTTCAGAGAGAATGGTGTAGCGGTCTTTGTTCCCCTTACCTGATCTTACCTTTATCACCATTCTCTTGCTATCAACATCCTCCACTCTCAAATTGAGAACTTCACCCCTTCTTAATCCTGCAGAGTATAGCAGGCCGATAATACATCGATGTTTGATGTTGTTGGTGTTATTAATTATCCTTAGCACTTCTTCTTTTGCTAATACTTCCGGGAGCTTCTCCTCTGCCCTCGGTCGTTCAACTGCATAAAAACGATTAGGCATTTCCAGAACAATTTCGTAGTAAAATTTGATAGCATTAATTGCCTGATTGATATATGAATGAGAGCTCCCATCTCTTATTAACTTTTGAAGATAATGCCTTACATCATTTTCGTTAAGATTTTGAACTTCTCTGTCGCTGTAATGATTAATAAAAGTTTCAAAGCAAGAAACATAGGTTCTAATGGTACTGGCCGCATATCTCTTCAATTCCAGTTTCTGTAAATAGCTTTCGGGACAAAAAATTTTCCCAGCTACCGGCTTCCTCTTTTGAAGAGCCTCTATATCTACTGGTATCAATTCTTTACCAAAACTACTTCTGGAATAAAAGTGATTACAATTGATCCAGGCCACTCCCCGGAATGTCTTGAAAACCAGGTCGATGTTGGCAGGAGTATTTAGGATGTAATTCATATTGAAGTCCTCACTCCATTTTATTCCAGGGAGATCATTGACTAAAGCCTGCACTACCCTGTCTGCAAAGAATTTTAAACCAATACATTTCTGCTTTTCTATCATTAAATTCTTAAGAGTAATATATTTCCTTTCCATGCAATTATAATTTTATTGAATAAAAGTAGGCAAGGCAAAAACATAAAGCGTTTATTATCCGTATATTATACGAATAAAACAGGTAATAAATCATGAATAATCGAGAGAAATGTTTAGCCTGTAACCGAAAACTAGAGGGAAGAACAGACAAAAAATTTTGTGATCCATATTGCAAGAGTACTTGGCACTACAATAAAAGTCGCCAGAGCAACGCTAGCTTCTATTCAAAAGTAGACCGGCAACTTAAGACTAATAGAAAAATATTAAAGCAATTCAATAAAGCCGGGAAAGCTACCGTTCGTGCTCAGACTGTATTTGATGAAGGTTTTGATCCTAATTTCTTCACTCACTACTGGAAAAACAAAAAAGGGGATGTTTATCTTTTTGTTTACGAGTTTGGTTTTTTAACCAGGATAGAAAATGGAAAGAAAAAATTTGTCCTTATTACATGGCAGGATTATATGAGTAGGTAATTTCTTTTACTCAAACCTTCGGTATACTCAATCCCTTTTAAGAACCAGTAGATGATGCTAATATAGTGTTAACAGAGTACAAGAATATACGGAAAACCTCATTTTGATAAGTTTTTTTTAAATTTACTTTCTAAATTTTAGCTTCACCAGTCTGTTGCCCATTCTTTCCCTTAATTCAACGACCATTTCTTCCTTATCACCAATAGTGAATTTAGGCAGGACATATACAAACCTTTTACGTTGTCCCGGCAAAACAATATCCGGAAATTTATATGTGTAGAGTGGCTGCTGAAGAAGTTTCTGGTAAGAGGCATTTCTTCGTCTATTCCCACTGGATAAAAAAAGCCTCAAATATTCAGGTTCAAACTCGATAGTAGATTTATTAGCTATTTCAAAAATGATAAAGACATGACTTTGATTGTAGAACATATCATTCACCTGCAGAACAATGCCACTTTTCCTTTTATCTTTCAGGTTCCCTTTAGAAATGGTACTATAGTAAGCCGAAAGTTTTTCAAGAAAGTTTATTCTGTGAACACTATCCTTAGATTTCATGGATGATGGTATTGGAATCTTCTCTTCAACAATGACCGGCGGCTGCTCATTACCTACAGATGCCGTTTTGTTTAAAAAGTGAGTTAGTTTCGGCAACTCCTCGCTGTATTTTAAAATGTAAGAATAGATTTCTCCGTCGTAGGTAATGGCTAAAAGATTACTGATTTTTCCTGTACTGGCTTTCAAAAGCCCGAAGAATTGTGGATGCTCCTGATTATAGCTGAATACGTAATTCTCTGCTCCCACTACTGCCTGTCGAATTTTATCAGGAAAAAAAAGGGCCACATTAAGATGCTCATTGGCAAAAATGGTGTCTTGGGTTTGTCCCTTTCCGCTAAAAGAAAGGAGACAGACGATTAATACAATTAGCTTTTTCATTATTCTGCTTTTAGTAAAAGTTGGTATTGATCGAGTATAGTAACTTTAAGTTTGCGGTTGCTTTTTCTGAAAATATTTTTAACCCCTCCAATTTGGGGTAGCCCGGCTATATTTATATCCTGCACAAGATCATCCAGTACCTCTTTCCCCGCCTCTGTTTTAAAGCTATTCTGCACATAAATTCCTTCGTTGTTATCCTGAAGGTCAAAAGCTTTTAGACTGATATCGGTCTCATTGAGGTGGGTGATTTTAATGTGTACCCTGTTTAACTGTAGACTGACAAAGCCATACAACAAGGTGTTTTTCGGAAAAAAATTTTCCTGAATTTGTGCATCTTCTGTTAGAATAAGCTCTAACCTGTCTCCGGATCTAAGAGTTTGCGTTCCATTCACTTCAGCTTTAATTAAGGTTTCAGAATTGTTCTTCTCCTTTTCAAATGATCTGGAAGTAACCGCACTTATAAAAAAATTAGCATGTCCGGCTGATAAATCTCCAGTAGGAACATTTCCAGGGATTTGGACTTCTTTAAACTCTAGTATTCCTTCGCTGCTTTCCTCTTCTCTGTATTTAGTCTCACTCTGTTCTGATTCAACTATCCCAAAACGAACTGTACTATCAATCATCCATTCCCGCTCCTCCTGCTCTATTGCGGGAGCGTATGCATCAAGTGAGTCAAGATACCTTTGAGAATAAACATTGGGGATATTTCTCTCCCGCTCCTCTTTAATAGCATCCACAGCTTCAATTTTTGAAGAATACGTCTCCTGCTCTTCTTCCAATTGGGGAATTGAAGGTTGCTGCAAACTTTCAGACACCTCCTGATCCATAAAAATGAGCATGGTGTAGCCACTAATAAAAAGCAGTACAATAATAATAATGCACACAAATACTACTTTCTTTTTATCTAGTTTCATCGGATAATTTCTTTAAGCTGTGTTCAAAAAAATCTATTATCAGTAATCCATGAGTATTGCGTGGAAAATGACGGTCAACATGAATTAACTTTCCTGTTGTAATAAGTTCATATTGATCCAAAACTTTCCCCCTATTGATTTGGAAGATGGTCGTAGTTCTGAATTCATAAGGTTCCTGTTTAAGATCAAGATCTGACTTTACACTTTGAACCTTCTGTACAAGGGAATATTGAATTAATCGGTTGTATAAACCATCAACTTTCTTTTGCCGATAGATATTATCAACTGAGCTATTTCCCAGCCATAGAGCCTTTTCCAGATGGTTTTCATAATTACTGGCATCTATTCCGTAAAAATATTGATGAAACATTTCAAGATGAGCCAGGGCTTCTACCTCGAGATTTTCCTTTGCCGTGGAGAGTTTAAGTGGAATTACACTGCCATCTGTGTTTACTGCAAACATGCTGTTAAGCATCTTCTGATTCAAATCAAACACCGACCAAAGGGACAATGCTATACTTATGAATGCGAGGCTGATCACTGAAAGAACAATAAAGCGGTTGATCTTTAAGACTGAGTAAATATTCTTGTATGGTGTTTTCATCTTCAGAATGGAATTACGAGGCAAAGAGCCTAAAAGTGAATGAAATTGCTCTTCGGTAGAGCTTAAATTTGAGAAAGACAATAAAGCCTACAGATCCCAGCTGAACAATTGGAGCAAAAACTCCACTTTCTGCGCCTGTACCCAGAAGATTTCCCCAAAAATTTGTGTTGATCTCTTCATAAAGTAGATTTACAAAAACATTGACAAGGAAAAACGCAGGAACAATCATATATACAGCAGCATAGAGGCGAAAAAACCTGTACCCCATCTCCCTGAACCTTTCAAAAACCGATAAACTTATTACCAGTGGAAAAAATGCCTGCATGAGACCCAGGAGAAAGTAGCGCTCTGCCAGGAAGAGAGGATAGATAAAGAGGTCCATGATCCAAAGAAAAATACTAATGATAAAGGCTATCACCTTCATGGGGTAAAATGGTGTCACGAGATATTCATAAAGCATACTGAGAGCTTTTGTACCCGCCTCCACAAAATTGATATCTTCTTCAATTTCCATTTCCTGTAACTGAAGGGGAAGAAGTGCCGGGGCTGTATCCCTATATTCCATTTCAATGGCCACCAAGATGCTATCAAAGAATCCCAGCACCTGGGTGGAGAATATCACGACAAGAACTACCACAAAATTTTTGATCAATTCCGTCGGACTTAATCCCCAGGTATAGCCGTCATTATTTACTGCCCCTTCGTTGTACTTCTTTATCAAATTGACAAGAAAAAGAAGGATGGCCAGCGATTTCATGCCCAAAATGGTATACTGGGAAAAACTGCTTTCCTTGATGGTACTAAAAACCGCATCTACGTACTCAAGTCCTATAGTCAATAACATCGTTTCAGTTTCAAAAGTTAATCGCCCTGTTATTGATCTTTGACTGCATTTCTCTGAAGGAAATAATAGTTTTGAATCTCCTGGTGCGAAGCCCCACTTCGGCAATCATTTCCCGGGATCTTTCCTTTTGGTCTTCCAGTATGGCAAGACGCTCAGCATCTGTCATTTTCAGAAGGTTGCTGGTCAACAATTGCTGCATGAATTCCATATCCTGTTTGGCAATATCCATTATGCTGTGAAATGACATTGTTACCCGCTCAATTTCCTCTTGTTTAATGAACGGAGAATTGAGAATCTCCGTAAGGTCGTATTGCACAACCTTCACCAATTTCGCGTTGTTTTTAATGATCTCTTTTACTGCCCTAACCTGCTTTATCACACTATTTACCTGCTCGATACGTTGTTTTTGTTCACTTAGAAATTCAACTGTCTTCAATAACTGGGAAGTCTGTTTAGCAGATTCTACAAGAGACTTGGCCAGGGAGATAAAGTTGGTATTATCATAAACCGGCATTCCCTGGGAGTGGCCACTCGGGCTGCATATAGCCAACATTAAAAAAAGAATAATTTTTGCTTTCATTTTTTTATGGTTTTGTGATGAATAACTGGATTGCTTTTTCCATGGAACCTGTTTCCTCATAAAGCTGCATCAGGCGGCTGTTCTCCTCCCCATCTGTGAGGTAAGCGGCATATACTTCAGGTGGCACTTCGAGTCTGAAAATGTTACTCTGTCTACCAATCTTGATGAACATTTCTGTATATTTTCGCTCTCCGGAAAGTTTATTTTTTATAGATTTTAGCTGGTTCAGGTCATGGGATGAGAGGTTTAACCTTTTCTGAAGCTGATCATATCCTTTTTCATTATGTAAGCTATAGATCACCTGGATATTTTCTAAAATACTGGCTGAAGTAGCATTTTCAGGTAGCTGATTGATTGACTGCAGGATAATACCGATGGCGCCATTTTGTTTCCTTATGGCCTGGTAATAAAATTCAACGCTCTCCAGTACATTCCCGAATTTGAGCTGTTTTGCAAATTCGTCAAAGAGAATTATGCCTTTCTCGTTCCGATTTTGCCAGATAGTACGCTGAATGGCGGATTTAATAAGCTTGAGCATTACCGATAAGATCTCCTTATTATCCTTTATCTCATCTAATTCAAAGACAATGAGCCGTTTTTCTTCCAACCTAAAGCTTTGATCTTCGCTTATCTCAAAAAGAAAACTATAAAGCCCGCCTTTCACATATTCAGACATGATATGAAGGAAGTTCTCGACATCAAAGTAATCCCGATGGATCTGTAGATTAGTCAGAAGCCTTTCTTGTTCCACTTCAATGAAATCATAAAAACTTTCCATGGAGTGCCCCTGGTCAACATTATCGTAGTAATGCTTAAGTATTTTTTTCATCGCAACCTCCCGCGCTTTGTCTTGCAACTCTCCGGTTGCAAACAACTCCAATAAGAAAATTGTGAGATCTTCAAGATGTTGAGGGCCCAGATCTTTCATACTGTTTATGAAAAATGGGTTAATTCCCAGGTTTTTCCCCTGCTCATATCTCAAGATGAGATGATCTTGGGGATAGAGCTTGGCGAAGTTGTTATATGAACCTCCCAGATCAATAAT
Organism: Salinimicrobium sp. WS361; assembly: GCF_050750585.1. Lineage (NCBI taxonomy): Bacteria > Pseudomonadati > Bacteroidota > Flavobacteriia > Flavobacteriales > Flavobacteriaceae > Salinimicrobium > Salinimicrobium sp. WS361. The sequence goes on along the minus strand of NZ_JBOJLM010000003.1, from coordinate 283,882 downwards.
TACCAGGCGGACTCCATCTTCATAGTACTGCCTCAGAATATTATTGGCCAGAAAAGATTTGCCTTCTCCTGTAGGGGCGAAAATGGCAAAATTTCTGGCCTTTATTCTTTTTTTATGTTCATCCCACACATCCTTTATCACCGGAATATTGTGTTGTCTATCATTGAAGATAATCCCCTGCTCATCACTTTTATAATTTGTATTGTTAATGAGCAGACAGAGGGCATGTTTAAGGTCAGTTACAAAGAGATCCTCATTCGCAAAGTTTGAAGAAAAGCAAAAGAAGCTATTCAAAAAGTAATTCTTTCTTTCCTCTGCCAACGGCAAGTAAGGAGTGATATCCAATTCTTTAAATCGGGTTTTTATTTCCGAGGCAGTTCGAAGGAGGTTCTTATAATCTTCATTCCAGAAGGTCACATTAAAATGTCCTCTTATTACCCTGGAACTATCATCCTCATTAATTCGATCCAGAATGTGACGAATTCTTTCCAGTACCACTTTATTCTGACTTCCGAAATTGCTACTCTTTTTAAGCTCTTCGATCCTCTTTTCTAAAAGCCTGCGCCACCTGGACCTATCATCCATGTAAAAAATCTGGTTGAGGATATGATCATCATTAAGATCGAGGCCCAGGCCATCTATAAAGCCCTGATGAAAAACAAAATCATCGGCTGTGTACTTTTCGTTGGTTTTAGAAGATTGCACGGCTTCACCAAAACATAGCTCATTGTTCACTGCTAGAACTTCAAAGAGATTTCTACCTATTTGAAGTTGTGCTTTATCCAAAAGAATATCCGTATCATATCCTTCATTGTACCCGTTGAAATAGGAAGTGGAAAGCTGCAGGATTTCCTCCTCTCCCAGCGGAATTAGATTTAGTCTCTTACTGTTATTGAGGAAAGAAACTGTATCATTCACCGCTCTCGTAAAATCCTGCAGTCCTTCTTCTAATTCCTTCAGACTTTTGGAGGGTATTTTTTTAAAAGGATTGACAAACTTTTTATGATTAAGAGTTCTATTTTTTGGCCAGCAAAAGAACAAATAGCTTTCATGCTCCAGGTATTCGCGACCTTCAAAGTAATTTCGAGTTGCTTTTCCCAGAAAGCTTTCCTTCGGTAGTTTTTCACCGGAATATTTTCTTTTTCGGTAAACATCCTGTTTATGAATTACACCACCGGTCATAAACGAACGCAAAGCCTGAAACCAGATCCCGTGCAGATCATCAAAATCCCTCTCAGACAAGGAGTATATTTCCGGAAGTTCAACTTTAAAGCAGAGCACGAGGTTTCCGTTATTTGCGAAGACCAGATTCTTTTTAATCTCTGTAACCGGGGGATATGTCGAAAGGTCAATCTTCATAGTTCAGGCCTGAAATTTTCTTATTGGAAATCATTTTTGGAAATACACGCTGGTAATTGAGCAGTTGTGGATTTTGATTAAGTCGGCCAAGAGATGCGTAGAGTCCTAAATTCCACAGCACGGCCGAAAGAATAACACCAACTCCAAAGGAGAAAATGATCACAAGGAGCGAAGCAATAACAGAAAGCATCATTAAAGCGAACAACCCAACAGGAAGGCCGTAGACAAGGGCCTTCCTTCGGATATGTCGGTAAATTTCGTAGCGCTTCATTAGACTACAATTCCAATAAGGTAACTGAAAATTCCTACTACTGCACCTGCAATTAAGACGAAGACCAGTACCCGGGTGATTCCCTTTTTGAGATCTGCATTTTCCCCGAAAAAGTGCCCGGCATTAAAAAGGAAGCCCACAAGAAATATCACCCCAAGAATAATGGGAAAAACCGCTCTGACTGTATCCGCAATTTCGGCGACAGAATTTTCTATACCTCCTATCTGCGCAAAGGCAGGCATAGATAAGGTCAGGAAACAAAAACTGGTGTACATAGATTTTTTCATCGGAAAGATGTTTTAAATTAAACCGATGATGAATCTATAACAGGAAAATGCCTGGAGAATTAAGGCCTTAAATAATTAACATACAATAATTTATATTTTATGGAATCACTTTAAAAACAGGGAAAATATTAGAAGGTTTTTAATAAATAACTGAGGGATACCGGGTATGTCCATCCTCAGGAAGTGGATTATAATGCACCGGGCGGCATGCCTTTTGTTATTAAAAATAAAAATCCTTGATGAAATAAATAACTTATAAGAAGTTAAACGAATATGACACTTACAAAGATTTATAACAGAATTGAAGAGCTACTGGATATCATAAAGAGGAGTACTGAAAACCAGGATCTTTATTTTAATTCAGAATTGGAATTAGCTTATCTTGAAGATCTCAGAGAAGAACTAGAAGAAGGAGCCTGATATGTAATTACTTTTGTTTTCTGCCTATGTGTTACCGAACTAAACTAAATTCAAAACTTCAGGAGATTGAAAGCAGCTTTGCAGCAGTGTTTATCGATCCCGATTCTTATATTCCAAAGGAAGAAGTAAACGGATTTGCGCATCATGAAACTCCTGTAATTACAGATGAGAACCCACAGGAAATTACTCTTTCGAAGTGGGGATTAATCCCTTTTTGGGCTAAAAGTTCAGAAATACAGAAGAGTACTTTAAATGCAAAGATAGAGACTGCCCAGGAAAAGCCATCCTTTCAAAAAGCAGTAAACAACCGCTGCCTGGTAATAGCTGATGGCTATTACGAGTGGCAATGGCTGGATGCTAAAGGGGGCACAAAACAAAAATACCTTCTAACAACAAAAGAGCAGTCGGTTTTCGCCTTTGCCGGTATTTATTCGTATTGGAAAGAGCCGGGAACAAATTATCTTCACCATACCTATTCAATTCTGACTACAGAGGCCAACGAACTTATGAGCAGAATTCATACTAACAAGAGAAGGATGCCTGTTGTGCTCGAAAAACGGGATCAAAGGAAGTGGCTAGATGGCACTGACCTTTCAAAATTTGCCTTCCCTTATGAAGTAGCTCTGACAGCTACTCCTGTAGATGAGCCCGGAAAACAACAGGTTTTAAATTTCTAAATATCCAGATCCACCCAGAGTGCAGGATGTTCACTTGCCGCGTCTTCTAAACGTTTAATCTGAGGATAAATCGGCCATTGAGACTTACGTTGTGGCCAAACTCCCTTTCGGTTCATTCCTGCAGATATGATTCTATTGAACAGTACCGGTGACAGCAAAAGGTAGTCCCTTTGTTTTAAGTTAATTCCTTTTCCGTATGCACCCAAACTGTGATAACCTGAATCTCTGCCCTGGTCAGCGACCACTGTAAATTTCGGGTGCCTGCTTATTTCTTTGAGACTGGTATCCCGAATTAGAGAAGAGAGGGAATAACAATAGGACGGGGCGTTAAAAGTCCCACAGACCACAATGTTTTGTTGTCCCTCTGTCAGCAGCCGCTCATATTGTGATGCAATGTATTGAGACTGCTCTGCTCTTTTTCTATCACTTTCCTCCTTTATCAGGTGGTCATCGGTGAGATGTGCAGAAATAATAGTTATTCTTTCTCCAGCCGGAGAGAAAACTTCGTATTCCAACAGACTCCTTTCAAACAGCGGTTCATTATTTTCTCTCTGTATAGAGTGATGACTTCTGGCACTGCCAATGGAATACCCTGGTCTTGTCAATAAACCTAAATCCTGTCCCAGGTCTGTGTTACCAGAAATAAATAAATAATTTTTTAAAGGAAAACATTGAAACTGTGGCAAGAGGAATTTATTAAACTGTCGCAGAGCTTCACAGCTTTCCACCTCTTGCAGGATGAGTAGATCGGGATTTATGGCAGAAACAACCCGTGCCTTATTTTCAATCTGGACAGAGGACAATGGGTGATTTTCAACTTCTATCCAACCATTCCAGTTATTATAAGGTGCGGCATGCATCTCTTTTGAAAAATGGATTCCTTTGACAAAAAAATTCCCTCCTTTTCTACGCATCACTACATACCCGGACTGGTCGATATGTTCAAAACCGATCAGAAAGGAAAGTTCCCGCAATCTTTCCAAATCACATCCAGTCTTTCTGAATTTCACCATTAACTCGTCCATCTCCTTTAGCCAATTTGCGAAGTTTTTGGTCTTACTGCTGTTCAAAAGTCTTTTATGTCGAAAAAATAAATTCTGGACATTGTAGGTTGCTATCTTCATCACACAATAATTAGTTTCGTTTATCTTTTGCATTTTTTGGAAAGGCGATCAGGTTATATGCCTGTCGCATTCTGCTTCTCACCCTGCTCCCATACCTCTCTTCTAATTCATTAGCATTTAAGTTGGTAGTCAGGTGAGTTTTGAGTTTATGGTTCAGAAATAAATCGTGACGACTCAGAAGTAGTTCTCCCATAACGTTACAATCATTACCGAAAAATTTCCCTTCCGGTTCAATTCCCAGGTCATCAAAACAGAAAAGACCACCTTTACCATAGTCCTCAATTATTTTATAGCCTATGAGGTTGAAACCAAAAACAATATTTCTAGCAGGAATCACCTCATACGGCCGTTGGTGTGGCACAAGATGCTTCAATAAGCGCATCATGCTTGTTTTGCCACAACCCACCGGACCTGACAGAAGTATTCCTTTGTCAGTATCAATGTTGTACTTATGACATTTCTCCTGGTCCTTTATGAAGTAGTTAGCCAGTTTATACCAGGTTAGGTGGTCCTCATCAATGATCCTGAATTTTTTTCCAAATAGTAATTTCCCTTTAGCTTCCAGATAAGTCAGGATCTTTGAGAAATCATAAATTAATTCCGTTCCGGTAAAGGTGCCAAGGCTATATTCCACGCCACCTTCAATAATTTTAGAGGGGTTGATCATAATCCTTAGCATTAGATGTTTGGAGACTGTCTTTTTTAGAAAATTTCTTACCAGAAAACCTGAAGGTATTTTTAATCCAGCTGTGAGCCAGAGCCTCCCAGTCCCGTACCTGCTCTCCATCACCCGTTCTCCATTCGTTTTTCTGGTAATAATCGAAAAACCTTTTCCCTTCCTCAGGTGAAAGACCCTTAGCATTGAAAAACAATAAAACATCCATCCTGTCTTTAGGTTGTTTAGATATTTTTTCAAGTTTAGTACTGTTTATATTTGATCCCACCAGAGGTTTATTTTTGAGACTGGCTGGTTTCGACAGATGTCCACTTTCAGGACTGTACTGGGATTGTACGGGAACATTTTTGGAACTGTACTGCCCCGCAATCCCGTCAAGAAAGGAGTCAAAATCTTCTTCTGCTTTTGTTTCCTGTTTTTCCAGTACGCACATCCTGATTCTACTACCTTTAAATGCACTCTTAGATGGAAAATAATCAAGATAACCCCAGTCATGAAGGTTTACGATACAGCGGTGATAAGTAGATTTAGAGCCTATTTTTGCAGCACGCATGAGGTCTCTGCGATTCACAGAAATTTCTCCGGCAAACCTACTACAGTTCCATTCCTGGAATAGAGCCAGGTATAGGGTAACATGAGCCGGGTTGAGACGATCATCGAAGTAAAATTTTTCAAAGGCGGCATTAAGGAGCTTAATGTAATTCATAGCACTTCCTATTAGTTAATGAAGGACCTTTTTCTCTACCATTAGTTTTTGTATTTCATCAGAATCGAAATAAATGATGCCCCCCAGTTTGGTATAGGGTAGCGTTCCATTGAATTTCAGGTTTTGAAGAGTTCCAGGACTAATCTTTAATAGTTTTAAAACTTCGTTGGATTTTAGCCACTTCTTTGAACTCTGACCCTTGTGTTCAGTAAGCATTGACTGGATTTCTTGCAGAAGCTCCTTTTTGAACTCCTGAAGATCTTCTGTGGTAATAATAGATGTTGGCATAATGATTCTTTTTTTAGCATTTAAAATGCTGGTTACAATTTCATTATGCTAAATTGATATGCCCTGCTGGCTTTTTTTCACAAGAGGTTTCGTACTACGAAAAAGTTTAACATCCTTTTCTTTGCGGAATTTTGGGCAGTTTTGAAAGAATAAAATCCCTAGAATTCTCTCAAGAATTGCCATTTTTCAATCTTCCAAAGGTTTTTCCCAGCAATTCGTAGTACGAAAAAAGGGCATCATTTTATCCTTGCAGTGCTAATGATAAACAGAGCAATATGAATAGAGAGGTAGTGCTTTGTTTATTCAGGCACCCTTATCATGAGAAAAGCGAATTTGCAGGTGAAAATAAAAAAGTAATCTGGGAAGAAGTCCTTAAAGAAGATAAAGGAACAGCTCTGCGTTTGCAAAATCTACTACTTCAATACCCGGCTTCTTTCTGTTCTTCTTGGATCTCCAGCAGTTTCCTGTCTGGTAATCCATTTTAGGTTAACGGCGATATATCCAAACTCCTCCACTACTTTTCCGTAACATAAAAAGATCCCTTTGCTGCGCAGTGGGTATTTCTCGGCTACTCCTGGAAAAGAAACTGTGTCAAAAATGTCATTATGTTGATCAAAGAAAGTCCCGAAATACATGTACTTATTATTTACTGTGGGAGTTCTTTTTGCTGTTATTAAATTTCCATATATAGAGATTTCCTTACCAATATAATTTTTAAGATCTTTTGCTTTTACTGTGGGTTGCAGGTTATTTTTTAGAAGATCAAAATGGCTGCAAAGGGGAAAACCCAGTAACTCCATTTGATCATATGCCTCCACCAAAAAATCAAAACTAAATTCGGGCAGGTCAAAATCTTTATGTGGTGTTCGGAAAAGCAACGCCTGAGTGGAGTTTGTTTTGTTATGATTCAGTTTGAAATGCGCTTTCCACAGCAGGTGGTGCTTGTCCAATCCTGTAAACCTGAACGCATTAATTTTAAGTAGTAAACTCAATTGATCTATGGAAATCTCTACCCGATCAATAAAATCATCCAAAGATCTAAAGCTGCCAAAAAACTGGCGATTCTCAAGGATGCGCTGTATTACCTTTAGCTCCAGCTCTTTTATGTAAGCAAACCCAAGGAAAATATCACGGCCACGTATTACGTTAGGGTGATCACTGTTATTGATACAGGGTGCATGAACAATTCCTCCACATTTTCTGATTTCCTGAATATAGGTTTCCACATCATAAAATCCACCTCCGTTGTTGAGTGCTGCCACCATAAATTCCAACGGGAAATATCGCTTTAGATATAAACTCTGGTAACTCTCCACAGCATAGGACGCAGAATGACCTTTGGGAAAAGCATAACCCGCAAAAGAAGCAATTTGATCCCATACCTCATTTATAAGAGTAACATCGTATCCCCGTTCCCTACAATTGTCCCGGAATTTCCGTTCAATTTTATCAATTTGCCCTTTAGAAGTTTTTTTTCCACTCATTCCCCGCCTCAGCACATCTGCTTCTTCAAAAGAAAGGCCTGCAAAATAGTGGGCAACTTTTAGAACATCTTCCTGGTATACCATGACTCCATAGGTCTCAGCCAGAATTTCGTAAAGTACAGGATGTGCCTGCCGCCTTCTTTGCGGGTTCCTGTGCCTTTGAATATATTCCTCTTTCATCCCGCCGTTGGAAACACCAGGTCTTATTATAGAGCTTGCAGCAACAAGTTCTAGATAGCTCTGTGTTTGCAGCTTTTGGAATAAACCACGCATGGCGGGAGACTCAATGTAAAAAACGCCCATACAGTCCCCTGCCCTGAGTAAGTTATTTATTTCTGGATCATTTTTAAAAACTGCTACATTATCAATATCTTCAATATGAGCTTCAGGTTGGTTTTGCTTAATAATTTCGATGGCATCTGTAATTTTTGAAAGTCCACGTTGTGCCAGAATATCAAATTTATGAATACCAACTTCTTCACTGATATTCATATCAACCTGAACTGTGGCAAAACCCTTTGGCGGCATAAAAGTTCCGCTGTAATTATAAACAGAATCATTCAGGATAAGGATACCCCCGGAATGTACACTTAGATAATTGGGAAAACCGGCAATCAATCCACTATATCTAATTACCAGCTGTTCCAGGTGATCTAATTGCTCAAAATCAAAAAAACCAGCAGATAATTTATCGATGTTCTCTTTTGGGAGCCCAAATACCTTTCCTATTTCCCTTACTACCGCACGCCTTTTAAAGGTTACATAGGTTCCCATTAAAGCCGTATTCTTATGACGCCTAAAAATATAATCAGTTACATCCTGGCGATCTTTCCAGGAAAAATCAATGTCAAAATCGGGGGGAGATTTTCTGCTTTCGTTTAGGAAACGTTCAAAATATAAATCCAGTTCTATTGGGTCGACATTGGTAATACCAATTATATAGGCTACAATGGAATTTGCCCCGCTACCCCGCCCTATGTAAGGGTAATTTTTGGATCTGGCGTATTGAATAATATCATAATTGATCAGGAAATAAGAAACAAACCCAAGGTTAATAATCGCTGTTAGCTCCTTTTCAACCCTTTCACGTACTACCTGAGAGGCCTTGGGATATCGCTTTGACAAGTTTTCTTTACATAGTTTTTTTAGAAGGATTTCATCTTCCTGCTTACTTTTACCGTAGACCTGTAAATTTCGGTTGATCCTGTCTTTTCCAAAACCAAACTTAATGTCACAGCTTTCAACCAGGTTATGGGTGTTTTTCAGAATGAATGGATAATCTTCAAATGCTTTTTGAATTTCCTGTAAAGAAATCATTTGCTGATTGATTGAACCTTCCTCATCCCTGGGAAGTTTGCTCAAAAGAGTATTTTTATCAATGGCACGCAGAAGACGGTGAGCATTAAAATCTCTTTTATTTCGGAAGCTTACCGTTTGCAAAAAGATCAGTTTGTGTGAAAACCGGAGGTACGTTGAGAATTTTAGTTGTCGTAAAGTTTCTACGGAAACGCCGATGAACTCATTTTTCTGGAAATCCTTTTTTTTAGTTTTAACCACTTTTTCAAACGGATAAATGATATAGCAGTCAGGTAAATCAGGTGCATTGTCTTCAAATGCCCGATGTTGATGCAATTGAGCAGAAAGATGTTCATTGAGCTGTCGGAATCCGATATTGTTTCTGGAAATACCCACATATTGTTGGGATACACCATTCCTGAAATCAATGCCTATCAGTGGTTTTATTCCAAAGGCAGAGGCCTCCTTGACAAAATTCATACAGGCAGAAGTATTGTTGATGTCGGTTACAGCAATGGCTTCCATACCATTCTTTTTTGCCAGAACACAAAGATCTTCTACAGAAAATGTTCCGTAGCGTAAAGAAAACCAGGTATGGCAGTTTAGAAACATCTATAAAATTCTTTGTTGTTATTGTTGCCGATGCGCATGTAATATTGGAGGTTCCCCGTTGAAAGGATTATTCATTCTTCCCACACTGGTACCACCTATGGTGGCTGCACGGATGACACTGTGGTCTCCAAAACGCTCGCGGATTCTGTCCATCGAATTGTACAGGCTCAACATTTCCTCCGAATCGTCAAACAGGTTGATCTGGTAGTGTCCCCCCACAAGACCTGTAAATTTAACCCCCACCAGTCTTATCAGTAGCCTGCGGTTATAGAGCTGGTTGAAAAGTTCCAGCACCTTAGGGATGATTAGATGATCGGCACTGGTATAAGATATTTTTGCCTGTTTGGTATAGGTGTGAAAATCAGAGTACCTGATTTTCACACTCAGTTTGGACGTCAGTTTATTGCCACGCCGGAGTTGAAAGGCAAGATTCTCTGCCATTGCTACCAGAGTTGCCCGGAGTTGTACCATGTTGATGGTATCTTTATGGAAAGTGCGCTCTGCAGATATGGATTTCCTTTCATGAAAAGGAATAATGGGGGAATCATCTATGCCATTGGCCCTCTTCCATATAGATCGCCCGTTCTTGCCTAATACACCTTCCAACATCTCCACCGGCATCTCCTGGATCATTTGTATATCCCGAACCCCCAGATTTAAAAGCTTCTGAAATGTCTTCTCACCTATCATAGGAATCTTTCTTACTGACAAAGGAGCAAGGAAAGATTTTTCATTCCCTTGCAGAATGATCATCTGATTATTGGGTTTGGCCTCACCAGTTGCTACTTTGGATACCACCTTATTCTGGGATAATCCGAAAGAAATAGGTAATCCACTTTCTCTTATGATGGTTTGCCGAAGCTCTCCTGCAAATTTATAGGTGCCGAAGAAATTTTCCATCCCGCTGAGATCTGCATAAAACTCATCTATACTTGCTTTCTCAAATGCAGGTACTTTGCTCTTAATAATTTCAGTAACTACATGAGAGTGTTTGGTGTACACACTGGAGTCCCCTTTTATAACAGTAGCCTGTGGACATAGCTGCCGTGCAACTTTCATGGCCATGCCTGAGTGTACACCGAACTTTCGGGTTTCATAGCTACAGGCTGCCACTACCCCCCTGTCTCCCAATCCCCCTACTAAAAGAGGTTTATCCTGTAACTCAGAATTGAGCAAACGTTCAACAGACACAAAGAAAGTATCCAAGTCCAGGTGTAAAATTGATCTCTTCAGCATTTTATGGAATAATTCCTTATTATAGGATTTTTTCCAAAATTATAAAAATATGATTTGAATAATAGAAAGGGAGCGTTAAAACAAAAAAATAATTATTCTAGACTCTTTTTCAAAAAACTCAGGTCATTAGAGTCGAAGATTTTAATGAAGAATAATCTTCTTATTTACAGCACCTTGTCCAATCTATCTTCCATTGATTCTTCAGATTATTAGTTTAACCTGTATCTAACAAAAAATGATTAAAAAAAAGCCTTGAATACTTTCAATAACTTTCTCGCATAATATAAGGAAGCCAAATATGAAGAAAAGATAGGTACTTGGCCAATAAGTACAAACACCTGGAATCTTTATAAATCTACAAAAGCCTAAGTTAAAAAAGAAAAGCAGGTTTTCCATAACTTTAAGAATCCAGTTCAAATTTCTTGGTCACCTGAATGTTTCCTCCTACCCTCTTTGAATTCCTCTTGTTGTAGAATAAGTCGTCTCAGATTTTAAAATAACCGTGAATTTTGATCCTTTTCCTTCCTGACTGGAAACTTCTATTCTTCCTCCTTTATTTTCCACAAGTCGTTTTACAATAAATAAACCTAAACCTGAACCACCAACCGAAGATTTAATCCTAAAATATTTATTGAACAAGTTCGGTATGAATTCGTTTTTTATCCCACAACCATTATCCTGTACTTCCAGAATAACTCCTTTAGTCGTCGATTTAGTGCGGACGGTAACCACTGGAGCACGGTCGGGGTGTTGGTATTTAATTCCATTTGAGATAAGATTAAAAAGAATACTTCTTATATCTTTTTTTGAATAGCGTAAAATATCTATGTTAAGTTCCGAAATGATAGATGCTTGCGTTGATTCTATAAGATGGTTTAGGTCACTTTTAATTTCATTTAAAACAAGAGCTAAATTCACCTGAGGTGCTGTGTATTCACGCTTGGCTGTTTGTGCAATAAGGGTCATATCATCAATGACCTGCTTATATCGCTTCACCGCAGCATTCATCATTCCAAGTATTTCGTTTTCTCCTTCTAGATTTTCTTCAGAAGGTTCTAAAAGACCAATAAGTCCTTCTAAATTATTTAGAGGTGCTTTAAGATCATGAGATGCTGAATACACAAAGTTGTCCAGTTCAAGGTTAATTCGTTTCAGCTCATCATTAGAATTTTTTAATTCATCATTTGCGCGGTAAAGCTCTGCTTTTGTATGTTGGAGCTCCTCTAAAATCTTTTTTTGATCGTGTATATCTGTACATGTACCAAACCACTTTACAATGTTCCCGCTCTCGTCGCGAAGAGGATGGGCTCGCGCAAGGAACCATTTATAAGATCCATTGAATTTTCTCATTCGATATTCGATCTCATAAGCAGCTCCGGTATCAAGCGAATTTTGCCATACCTCCAAGGTTCGATCATAATCATCTGGATGCAGTACCAGCGACCATCCCTTGTTCTTTGTTTCTTCGAAAGAGAGACCGGTAAATTCATACCAACGCTCATTGAAGAAGTCATGGTAACCGTCAGCTTGAGTGGCCCAAACCATTTGCGGCATAAGATTAATAACAAATTGAAACTCCTTTCCACCTTGATCAAGCGAAACTTCTTTTTCTGGAGCTGTTCTCATCATAGGATCAGATATTAATTTTTTAAAGGTAATTAAAAGTCCGTTCTTCTTTTTCCTGAATGAAGATTTCCTGCAGGTCCTCCACCTTAAAAGGTTTGGTGTAGAAGCCCCTAATTTCATCAAATTCTTTTGCCCTTTTTCTATCCTCTTTAAAAAGTGAAGAAGTCACAAGAACTGCCTGGACGTTAAACTTATATTTTCTTATTTTACAGGTTTTTAAAAATTCCCAGCCATTCATTAAGGGCATATTGATATCCAGTAACACCAGAACATCAGAATCTTTATCTGCTCTCGCGTCAAGATAATCAATGGCTTCTTTGCCGTTTGTAAATAACAAGGGATTTATTTTTATCACTTTCTCCACCAAATATTTATGAAGTAAGGCGAAAATTTTATCATCTTCAAGAATAAGGATCTCCGGAAGATTTTCAATTTGGTTCTCTATTTTCAACATTTTCTATCTTTCTTACCGTTGCTAAAACTGTTCGATCCAACTCTTCTGCAGAAGCTTTTATTAATTTAATTAAATCTTCACGATTCCAAATTTCGTAATTTTCTTCTTCCAGTAAATCGATCAGACCCCTTAACCTCACAAGAGGACTGCGTACTATATGCGCATGTTCCCACGCTATTTCATTAAGGATCTTATTCTTTTTAAGAGTTTCATCCCACAGATGTTTTGATTCCGTTATGTCCCTGGAGTTAGTGACAATTCCTTGTACATAAGGATTATCTGTGAGGTTGGTTACCGTGGTCTTCAGCCATCTCCAATTACTTCCTAAGTCTCTGAACCTGAAGATTGGTATATTTAATTGTTTTTTGTCCTCAATCTGGACAAAATAAGTCATTACAGCTTCCTTATCATCTGGGTGAATGTAATCTGAAAAATTTTTGCCAATAAATTCCTCAGGAGAAATACCCAGAATAGAAATAGTGGATTCGCTTACAAATTTATAATTCCCCTTCAGATCCAGTATCCCCGTAAGATCTGACGATTTCTGCACGAGGGCCTTAAATTTGTTTTCACTACACATTAATTTTTCCTGCTGTTCTCTGATAGTTTTTTCTGATTGTTTTTTTTCAGTAATATCTCTGGCAATACCGTAAACCCCCACAATTTCACCGTGGATTTTCATAGGTACTAACGAAACGTCAAGAACAACTGTTCTTCCCTTAGAGGAAACAAAAACTGCTTCACAATTCTGATCCTCTCCACCAAGAGCTCTTATAAAAAAATTGAAAATTTTGTCACGGTACTGTTCTCTACAAAATGACAGAAAACTCATTTTTAAGAGTTGTTCGGCAGAGACCTCAGCAAAGTCAACAATCCCCTTATTCACACTTAAAAAATTCCCTTTAGCATCTAAAGAAAATAAACCATCCTGACTTTTGTAAACAAAACATTCATTTTGAGCTTTCTTTTCTTCTAATTCTTTTACTATGCTCAGCCTATTTCTTTCTTCACGAACCTTTGACGTTTTATTAGATGGTAGGTGAAGAATATAACTAATTTTTTTTTCGCTGCTATCCTTTATCGGGATATTAGAAATTTCCCAAAAGCTCTCCTTTTCTGTATTATCATTACAATAATTTATGTAATCGAAGGTAACAGGTTTCTGGTTTAATAGAGTCTCGTGGAGGGAGGCAATAATTATTTCATGTTGTACAGGTTTATAATGAAAAATCTGTTGAACTGGTAGATTTAGTAAATCTTGTCGCTCCTTTTTGAAGATTCTACAATATTCCTCATTTACATCCCTTACAAAGAAGTTCTCCCCAACTGGTTGAAGAAGCAAGCAAGCAATTGGCAAATTATTAAACAGAATTCCACAATTCTCTTCCATATCCCCACTTTATAAAATTCATATCGGCCATTATTTTGGCTTTATTGTTAAATTATTTCCTGCTCAATAATAGTTAATTTTTTCTAAAAAAAAATGCCCATTTCCCTAAATATTGTATTTCAAAGAGTTTTTATGTATTTCATCTATTTACAGGAGGTACTATTATATTATAGATACTTCATATCTGAGGCTTTGTTTTGGGAAGAATAAAAGCATTCGAATTTTCCAACCCTGCAGATCAATTCTGAAAATAAAACACTACTTAGAGAGGGTAAAGGAAGATATTTGTACAGACTGTAGGGTTTCGAATACAACAATCCATGCACTTAACTTATTCAAAGCCTTTTAAGTTTATCGCATTGTGCTGTATGAAATTGAAAAAAATTTCTCTTTCAGAGGAAGTGTCTAAAGAATTTAATTTTAATTGTGCTTAAAACATAGGAAGAGAAATCAGATGAAATATTATACTACAATTTATCATCCCGCGACATTTTTTGTTCCAGCTGAAGCACGAGGTTCTGCAGGTATTTTGTTCTTGTTCCTTTTCTTGCTTTAATTTCAGAGTAGGTTTTATAGGTGTTATCCAGCCGGATATTGAAGAAATCTTCAAAGGAGGAAATGATAGTAGCAAGGTCAGCAGTACCATGATTCAGGTCACCGGTAGCGTATAGGGCATAAATCAATTCTACTAATGCAGTTTTAGATCCGGACCACAATACAATTTTATGTTTCTTCTCTACTGTAAAATCTCTACCGCCGGGTTTCAATTCCTGAATCGACTCCCTAACGTAATGGATAAACCGGTACATCGCCTGGACCTTAGACCATAACATATCATGAGAGGTAGAAAATTCCGGGTACTGGTAATAATTGATCATGGGTGTGAATGGGAAGTTCTTCCGGTGATTTCGTGTAAACAGCTGATGATCCATATAGGAATGCCCCTGCTCCATGTAGTGTACAAAGTCATTATTCTTATGAAAGAACTTATTAATTTTCCTCAATTCTTTTTCATAGAACCTTATTTGGAAATTATCACCGGCTTTAGGCTTTCTCAATTCGCAGGACCTCATTTCCGTAAAGTAAATAAGGTAACTCATTGGGCAAGGTTTGATACTCTTAAAAAATTCTATTTCATCAGGAACATTTTCAAAATCCTCTTTTTCAATAAGATCTTTTAAAACTGACAAAGTGGTGTTACACAAATCAATACCTGCATCAGCCTTTTTCAGAGGCTGGGGAATTTCCATGACCTGAGTACTTAGTTGGTTGTGAAAGGTATGTATAATCTCATCAAACATTTTATTATTGCCTTGAACCATTAAATAATAGTAGGGTAAGTTGATTTTCAAATTCCTAATTTTAATGGATACACAGTGGGTTCCTTGAGAGTGAATTTACAGGTGAGCCCTTAGGATTCATTTCTCATCATACCTATACTTTCCATTTTATAGTTGTCTTCCGTTTGCACATAAGATAATCTTCTCTTTACCGTGGCTCCGAATTTTCGTTTTTCAAAAGAAGCGCTTAACCCGAAGTCTATTCTTTTAAACCCAAGATCTTTGGCCCTTTTAATTGTTTGATATAATAACTGCCGATACACCTGAAATTCAGTTGCGTATTTATAATCCATTCCCACCAGGGAGGGAACATAAGTCACATCGAGGTTTTTATAGCAGAACATCACACCCACAACTGGAGGCTCAGTACCTTCAAATAGTGAGGAGTGGAGTTTTAAAACAATAAATTCCCAGTTAGGGCTATCGGCCATACTAAAGAATAACTTTTGAGGATAGGTGAAAGTGTTGATGCCGTAGTTATTCTGCTTTACATTTTTATACAATTGATAAAATTCTTCAATTTCACCGGGATGAGGATTTTGAACAATCCTGATATCAAATTTATCTTCATACGGCTGAACTTCCTTTCTAAAATGTCTCCTGGACCTGGAGCTTAAGCGTTCCATGTAATCCTGCTCATCTTTCCAGTCCAGGCCTTCCAGAACACAGGATTCAGGCATTTCCGCTGGAATATATCCTTCATCATTGAAAATCCTTGCCAGCGTATCATCCTTCTCAAAATCCCGCAGAACCACCATTTCTGCCCTGACCTTCTCCGACAGCTTTTCAATCTCCTGTAAAAGAAGCTTTAATGCTTCTTCCCACCGGGGATGTTTTCGTTTAATAAACAGATGTTCCCCCTCTGTAAAGGTGGAACCAAGGGAAAGTACCGGTGAAGTCATAAAATAGGGATCTCTTTCCCGGGTTTCCTCGAGCTTTTTGGATACAGAAGCGGGAGCAGTCATATCATCCTTCCACAGCGAAATGCTTAAAAAGGTGCTAAGCACAGAATTTTTGTATTCATCCCGGATAATAAAATAATGGAATGACCACTGATGTTCCCGCTTTTCATTTCCATTAAAAACTTTCTCGAGGAAAAGCTGACCATCCCAATCAAATGCGCCCTTGCCTCCCATACATTTATTCCATTCTTCCTTAGGTATTCTGAAAATGGTATTTTCGTACTGCACTTCCAGGGATCCAGATCCCTTGGCAGTCGTTTTGGGAGAGGTAATTTCTAGTCGAAATGCTTTTCCCACCCGTTCGAAATTATTCCCTGTTTCTTCAAGAGCCAAGGGATAATGATATTCCATAGCTTCTGAGAGGGCCTTAATATCTGCCAGTTGATTGTGTCGTGAAATGGTGATTCTTACCCCCGTATTTTTTACAGGTACTGCAGGATATAACCCAAGATTAACAAAGAAGCCTTCGTTCATCAACCGGTTAACGAAATTATATCCCGTTGCCGGTAAACCGGTTCCGATATAAAACACCGGCGATTCATTGACAGAAATAAGTGGCAGCACGGTTTGGGAAAGAAGCTGGTTGAAGTACCTGATCTTTTCCTGAAGATCTGACTGCAAATCATAAATTTCATCTGAAAGGTGGATCTCGGCCGAGGCAATGGCAGCTGCCACAGAGGCCGGTTCCAGCTGTGCCGAGAATGTTAAGGGACCACCAAAATTCTTTATTTTCCTGAACAATGATTTATTTGAGCAAGCCACCACTGCCCCACTCGCTCCAAAAGTCTTGCTTAGGGTTCCTACCAGTAGTACATTTTCCGGGAGCTCATTTAGCACACTCATGACATATCCTGCACCATGACTTCCTTTCCAGCTCATCCCGTGCACGTCATCAAAATAAAGGTGTAACTGGGGATATTTCTTGCATAACTCCATTAGCTCCTCAATAGGTGCAAAGTCACCATACATCGAATACACTCCATCGGCCATATACCATATTTTTTCAGCCTTATCAGAAAATTCCCTGATCCTGGTCTCCAGCATTTCGAGGCTATTATGCCTGATGAGGCTAACGGGAATGCCTCTGGTTTTTAAAATTTGTGCGGCGTTTTGAACACTCCAGTGTACCTGGTGATCCAGTATCACAGCGTCTTCATCCCTTACAGCAGTAGGTATTACGGCCATATGGCCAAGCGTGCTGTTCTTGGTGATAATTACAGGATGATTATAAACAGCCGTCATTTTCTCCTCCAGGAGTGAATACAACGGATGCGAAATGTAAGTTTTGGAAAGAGGGAATTGGGTGCCGTACTTCAGAATTGCATCCACGGCTGCCTTTTTGAGCCGCATATCCTGCTCCAGACCGAGATACCCGGTGGTACCAAAATGATAGGATTCCTTTCCCCTAATTTTGATTTTCCTCCCGTTAAGATGATCTCCTTCTGCGTTTAAATGAATAACACCTGCCTCAGTTGCATTGGAGATAACCTCATCAACAGTATCCAAAAAATTGTTGTGTTTGATCTTTGCCATAACTTAAATTTTTTATTACAGTTCAGTTTTCGTAATTTCATTCCAAACTATAAAATGTTTCTTTAAGCTATACAACATCAGTATTTTACAACTTAAATTAAATCGATTTTAATAAGTGTTTTTCATTTTTCGTAAATCGTATATTCAAATTACTTTTTAATTTAATTGTAGTTAATTAGCACATATTGGATTGTTCTTTTACTGTACTAAATATCCGGCTAATGATAGTGCACAAAGAATATATGGAAAACGCCTTTGCAGAATTCTGGATTGAAAACAGGATTCTGCATATCAGATATAAGCCCGATATCTTCATGGATATAGAGGCTGCCCGACTTATCGTGGCAGACAGAGTAACATTTCAAAAAGGAAAACTTTACCCCATTCTGTGTTATGCAGAGGGAATAGCGAGTTCTACAAAGCCTGCCCGGGATTACCTGGCCATTAAGGGTTCTGTTCTCACCCTTGCAATAGCTTACATAGCCTCTCCTAAGGTGTCACTTGCGATGCTCCATTTTTTTAAGGAAATAAATAAACCCGTTGTGCCTTCAGAAATCTTCACCAGTGAAATGGCTGCACGTAAATTCCTCCATTCCTACCTGAGTTAAAAAAGCCCCTCATATGATAAAATCCCATGCGTATGAAAACCAACAAGGATTCCAACAGGTGGCAAAAACTCTTCTACATGCTTATTGCCCTGGCCAAGGGAAATTTCTCCTACAGAATTAAAAGAAGCAGGTATGATGACGAAATTGAAGCTATATCAGAACTGGGAAACATGCTCTCCCAGGATTTACAGGAAATCTTCAGCTTTCACGGGTTTGTTAATCCCAGGAGGACTTATATCTACCTCACTAAAATGGACTTCTATCTCGATAAAGAGCTCAGGATTGTAAATTTTTCCAAGGAAGTACCCGAACTCCTGCAGCTAGCACCAGAAAACCTTGAGTATACACATTTCCGTGAGATTCTGGATTCCCAATCCCTCCAGGTCTGGGAGGAGATAGCTCCGCAGTTTCAAGAGAAACTATTTAAAAGGTTCAGTCTCAGCCTTAATTTCAAAACCGGCAAAGGTTTATCAATTCACAGTAACTGTTTTGTTGCTGCGTTATATCCTGAAAATGTGGACTTGCGATTTTCAGTTTCCACTTTTGTCCCTGTATTGCTGGATGAGGCGTCAACAAAACTTGATCCTGTCCTGTCCTTTATCTTAGAAAAAGAAGAATACCGTTCTCCCAAAATATTTCATCAGAATTCAGACCTGAGGCAAACTCATGAAGTGAGAGATTACATTCTCCAAAACCTGGGTAATGACACAATGAACATGGAGCACCTCACTAAAAAATATTTTGTCACCGCCTCAAAGCTTAAAAATGATTTTAAAGCAGTCTTTGGGATCACCCCAGCCCAATTTCTAAGGGAAGAAAGACTTAAATTAGCTAAAGAGCTGGCACAAAACACCTCTCTTCCATTAAAGAATATCGCCTACACCTGTGGTTTTAGCAGCTACCCTCACTTCTCTTACGCTTTTAAGCATGCCTATAAGATTTCCCCTCAACAGTTACGAAATTCTGATATTTAAATAGTTGTCTTATCCCAAGCATTCAGTGGTTTTTGGTAAAAATAGCTTCCGAACTTTACAGTACCATAATCAAAGAAACTGAAGAATGTTGTTAAGGAAAGACATTAAAAAAGTAATTGTTAAGGGACTAAGCCTCTTCTTTATTCTGCTGTATACCTATGCAGCCGTGAATAAGCTGCAGCAACTGAGTGTTTTTGAAAGCCAGCTCGAGCAATTTCCGTTTATAGGGGATTTTGCACCATATATTGCCTGGGCAGTACCTGCCACTCTAATATCGGTTTCTATCCTTTTCTTTTTTAATAAGGTGAAGGTAATAGCTTTTATAGGGTCATTTACAATCATGCTACTTTTTACCCTATACATCCTGGCTGTTTTAAATTTTGCAGCATCCATTCCCTGTTCCTGTGCGGGAATCTTCAGCTCATGGTCCTGGCATGAACAGCTTTATTTTAATACTGGAGTGTTACTGATAGCCGCGGTCGGAATTGCCCTTACCTATAATATCAGTTCAAAGAAAGAAGAACCTGTCGAATATTCATTAGAAATTGAACCATAAAGGAATTTTGTTGCAACAAAAGCAGGAGAAGCCGAAAACCTGATAAACAGAGTAGGCAATCTTTAAATATTAGAAATCATGAAAACTAAATTTTTATTACCAATGATCGCAATGATTTTTGCCATTGGAATGTCTTTTACAACCGTAGACGCAGTCGAAGAGGATTATGCTACTAAATACGTGCGAATAGATAACGCTTGGCATACTATTGATGTCACTTGTGGCACAGGAGACGATCAATGTGAGGTAATTTTTTCACAAGACCCCAATGCGACTCCTTATGAGGTTTATAATTCACCGAGCCTCCTAAATCCCGCTCTTGGCAATGGACAAATGAAAATTATTCAGGGACCTGTCCCAAGCGAATAATTCTGTCCTAAGGAGTTTACACGCCATAGAATTAATGGTTTGTAAACTCCTTTCTATTTGAGCTGAAAAATGTCTATTCTAACGAAGAATTCGACAACATTTTGTATTCATACGGGTCTTCTCTTAAATATTCCCGAGCACTTTGCCAAATATCTCGGGGAGTCAGAGAATTTATAAAATCCTGCTTTACGGAACGATTAATCCAAACTTTTCCATTTTTCTCCAAATCATACATGTTGTTTAATACGTCCACTAATCTTTCCGGCTCATTAAGGTATTTTACCATTCCTTGTGCTAATTTTTGAAATAAATCTTTATCCATAGGATTCTTGATCAAAGCTTCTACAACTTCCCTGCACTCAGATACTAACCTTTCGACATTCTCGGGTTCACAGCTGAAATCAATAAAATATTTATTATACTCATATAATTGGACGTAATTCATTCCTGCTACCACCTGATAGGTTCCTCCGATATCGGATTCAAAACGCAATCGTCTCATCAGTAATTCCATCATGGCACGTCTCAGAATTTCTGCTTTAATCTCTTCTTTCCAGGTGAAGCTATTTTTATCTTTAGGATGAGCATAAATTAATCTCACCATAGCTAGTTCCATTGGTTTTGTAGAGGGAACGATTTTAGAAAAAGGTTCTATTGAGATATCCTGTAAAAACCAATCCTCTTTCCTGGATAAAGTATCTTTTTTTGAGATAGGTAGGTTACCTAAATATTTTCTACATAAATCCAGAACTTCATCCTCTGGAAAATTACCGGCGATCAAAAAAGAATATTCAACAGGATTAGTGAATATTTGATGATAAATTTCGATAGCTCTCGATAAATCTGTTTGCTCAATACCTGCCAAAGCTTGAGTGCCCACTGGCAAAAATTCATTATCTGGCAAGGTTTCCCTAATGGCAGAAAGAAGATCCTCTCTGTTTATGTCTTTGTGGACAAATGAAGCTTTCATTGTGCTTTTCCAGTCTTTGAAAGCTACGCTAGTAAAATAAGGATCTGTAAAGTACAAATAAACTAATTGCAGTGCAGTTTCAAAATCCTTTAAAGACACAGATCCTTTTATTCCGGATTCGTCATATTCTATATAAGGAGAAATGCTTCCTTGAAAACCTTCATCAACTAAATATCTATTCAGTTCAAATTTATCCAGTCCACCCACCCCTGAATTTTTAACTATAGCAGGAATATTAACTACTGAAAAGAAATCTTTTTTAGGAAAACAGGAAATACCTTTCTGCACGAATCCCTGAAAACTTACAATATTCGTTGCTACCGGAGGTTTTGAGAAAAGAGGTTTCAGAATTATTTTAATGCCATTTTCTAATATATATTTCTTGGCCCCAGGGATCGGAGTCTCTCCTTCCTTATAATATCCCTTTGATAAGTTTGATTGGCTAACGGAATCTATTAAAGAACTTGGTACATGGGGAGGAATGAACGGCTGTACAGAAAAACTGTTTATTTCTAGAAACAGATTCCTTATATCTTCTTCCGAATAAGATAGAATAGGATGTCCTGAATGTGCAGCCAAAGCTATATCATTTGGTGTCCCAGACAAATACTGTTTGATCTTATTATTAAATTCCTCCAGTTTTAAATCTTTAAGTATATCCTGCAAAATTTTATTTTTATTTGAAGGAAAAACTTCATTATTTACATAGTAGTCTATAATTCCATCCATCCAATAGGATGTTTCTAAAGTATCCTTTACGCTAAAAGAATTCATAAGTTCCTCCTTATTCAAAATAAATTCTTTTTGATAAAAACCATATAGTTCAATTTCCTTGAGCGTTTTAAAAGCATCCTGTATAATTTCTTCATCTAGCTTATCATCCAGGAAAACGTCTAGTTTTAGAGCAACTGGCGGGTCAATGAAGTATGCATTACCATTAAAAGTTGAGTTATAGACCTCCTGTTTTTGACGAAATCTGTTATTCACCATTTTTACAAGTAAATTTCTAATTACGCCGTCCTCTAAAATCCTATCTGAATTCTTGCTTTCCTCCGTATACTGTCTTATAAACAAACCAATAGCCGCTCTTTTCCTTTCGGGGTCATCCAGTGATCCAGAATACTCTCTTTTTAAAAATATGGGGTCTCTTTGCAGGTAATTACTTGTACTTCTTTCTTTTAGAAACTTATTTTTGGGAGGCGTATTTCTGTTAAACTTCTCTCGAATTATAGTTTCTATATCTTCAACATCAATATTACCAACTATGATGATAGCCATTGAGCTGGGATGATACCACTCCTCGTAAAATTGAACTAATGATTCTGGTTTGAACGTTTGTAAGTGATCTACAATATTCTCGGGAGGGGAAGAAGAAATTCCGATTACTTCCCTTTCCAGCCTTTTCAATAGAACCGGAAACGAAAAATCCCCTCCATTTTTTTCATTTATTACAGCAGTTCGTTCTTTATCTATATTACTTGGTGTTAGTTCTAAATGCCACATGATATCTTCAAAAAAACGTAAGGCCACGTTAACAGCCCCTTTTTTACTACCTGGTACTTTCATCATAAAGTCTGTGTAGTTATTCCAGGTATGACCATTTATGTGGGTCATTTGTATGCCCATTTCATCAAAAAGTTCAGAGCTTTTATTGACCGAAATGTTTTGGCCGCTGGAAAAACCCAGATGCTCAACAAGATGTGCAAACTGATGCTGCCCCGGCTCTTCCTGATTATGTCCCACCTTTACTACAAGTCGCATCTCAATTTCTTCGGATGAATTAGGAATCTTTTTTAAGTAATAAGCAATTCCGTTGGGCAATTTCCCCCTCCGAATACTTGGATCCAGGGGGACCGAATCTTTTACACCGGAAGAATATGAAGGCAGGATTATAAGAAAAAAGAATCCTACGAACAAGGTAAGTTTTACATTATTAATTTTCTCTTGCATAAGGAATTAATTTGTAGT
Source organism: Salinimicrobium sp. WS361 (assembly GCF_050750585.1). Taxonomy (NCBI): domain Bacteria; kingdom Pseudomonadati; phylum Bacteroidota; class Flavobacteriia; order Flavobacteriales; family Flavobacteriaceae; genus Salinimicrobium; species Salinimicrobium sp. WS361. The sequence goes on along the minus strand of NZ_JBOJLM010000003.1, from coordinate 260,696 downwards.
ATTAATAACCAGGGTTCTGTATTAAATTTGGATTTTTTATTATTTCATTTTCCGGAATTGGATAAAGGCTATCCGTTTCCTGCCATAGGGGCTTCAAAGGTTTTAATATTGCACCAGCATTTTCGAACCTTTTCAGATCTAACCACCTATGCCCCCATTCTGCAAATAATTCCCTTCTTCGCTCCACTAGTATTAAACCAAGCACATCATCGGCTGTTAGTACGCTGGTATCGTCGGAAATTGGGCTAAGGTTTGCCCGCTCCCTTATGACGTTTAAATCATCAATGGCTTCTTGGATCAGACCCTGACGCGCAAGCGCTTCGGATCTTATTAGATATTGTTCCGCTAATCTCAACACCATCGAATATTCTGTAATGTCTCCAGTCCCGAATTTTATCTTGTATTTATATGGGAAATAATAGACCATGTCATCAGAAGGAAAACTACCAATCCAGTTTTGAAACCTGAGATCCCCTGGAGGAAATACATCAACTAAGTCATTAGTTAATTTTACACTTTCCAAATAATCCAACATGATAAAAAGTTCTCCTTCATTGGTATTGGAAGCGCCAGTTCCACCACCTAAAGGGGAAATTTGCCAAATTGCTTCGTTGCTATTGGCTAAAAACACATCATCCAGGTTGTTCAATAGTTGATATGTTTGAGATTCAGTAATAACTCTATGACTCAATTCCTCTGCCTCCTTCCAATTTTCCACATATAGGTGTACCCTGGCCAATAAAGCCATAGCTGTGAATTTATTCACACGTAATCGTTCTGCATTTTCATAGCCAGGTTCAAGAAGCTCTATTCCCGCCTCTAAATCTTCCACAATTTGATCATACACCTCAGTTACGTCATTTCTAGCTGCCCTGTTATTTAGCCTATAATCTGTACCAAGAATTAAAGGAATTTCCCCATATAGATTTACCAGATAGAAATACGTAAATGCACGGATCACTTTCGCTTCACCCAACAACCTATCTTCTACTTCCGGGGAAACACCATTATTTTCATTTAATCCTTCGATAACCGAATTCGCCATATAAATGATGTTATAGGCACTGGACCAAAGCTCCAGGTTTGCGGTATTTCCAGGGTGTATTTTGTTCTCCTCATATTCGAGAAGATTCGGATTGGAAAATGTAGCTTCCAGATTATCTGCCGATAAATCACCGAGAACCGTAATCGAACCCTGAAATCCGCTGGAAAAAGATGCCCTGTACAATTCGTTGTAAATTCCTAACACTGCATTATTTGCGGTTTCATCCCTGCTAAAAACCTCTTGACTACTTATCAAATTGTCTGGAGTATCAATATCCACAAAATCATCACAAGACACTTGCGAGCAGCAAAAGATCACAAGCACTAAATATTTTATACATTTCATTATTATTTGTTTTAAAAATTAATTTGAACTCCTGAAGTGATTGTTCTCAGTGGAGGAACAACCTTCCCTCCCTGAGGATCAAGCCCTTTATAGTTAGTAATCGTAAGTAAATTCTGGCCATGTACAAAAAGATTCAATCGTTCAATACCAAAACCAGTAAGCCATGTAGCTGGTAAATTGTAAGAAAGCTCCAATGTTTTTAACCGTAAAAATGAAGCGTCTCCTATAAAAAGGTCGCTGTTCAAAACATTGTAATAAGCTAAAAGAGATGGAATGGATTGAGAAAGCCTTTGAACGTTTGTAGCATCTCCTTCCTGCCGCCATGCATCCAGGATGTCTGTAGAATTATTACCAAAGCGTCCGGGGGAATTTGACATTTCAGCTAAATAGGTAGGCCTCTCCTGTCGAACATATTCAAATAAAACCCCTAGATCTAAATTCCTGAAGCTTAATATGTTGCTAATGCCGCCATAGTATTTTCTTCCCAGGCGATTTATCGACACCCTATCATTAATATCGAATCTACCATCATTATTGACGTCTGCAATGCGGTATAAACCCGTCTCCGGGTCTATACCATCGTATTTGTACCGGAGTGAAATATCAAGAGGATAGCCCACCTTGTAGGTCTCTCGGTACGGAGTTAAATTCAGATCATCAAATTCCAATAGCTTATTGCTTGGGAAAGTTGCATTGAGAGAAGTTTCCCAGGAAAAATTCTTAGTTTGAACATTTATACTGGATAACACAATTTCCCATCCCTTGTTTTGTATAAGTGCAGGAAGATTTGCCTGTACAGAAGTAAAGCCCGTTATAGCCGAAAGCGGATACCCCACTAGCTGGTTTGAAGAACGATTCCTGTACCAACTAACTTCCAGGTTTATTTTATCCTGATTGAACCCTAACTGTAAAGCGGCCTCCAGCTTTCTATTGACCTCCCAGGAATAATCCGGATTAGTAAGCTGGGTGGGGTATAATCCCCCCGGTCCGGGAGTAGCCTCATAAGTATCCAAGTATCCGTAATCGGGAATCTGATCACTTCCTGTGGTTCCGTAGCTTCCTCTTATTTTCCCGAAGCTCAAAAATGGAATATTATTTTTAAAATATTCCTCCTCAGAAAATATCCAGGCAGTTCCCAGAGCCCAGAAACTAGCAAAACGCTTATCCCTACCAAACCTGGAGGAACCGTCTCTTCTACCGGTCAAATTAAGAAAATACTTCCTTGACCAGTTAAAGCCAAGTCGGCCAAAAACTGCAGCATACCTGTATACTACATCTTCATTTAAGTTCACACGCACCTCATCTGCTGCACCAAGATTCCCCACTAACCTGTCATCACTAAAACCCAGTCCTTCTAGAGACAACATGTTATTTTCACTATTTTGGAAAGTAGCTCCGGCAAGTGCGTCTAATTCTAGACTCCCAAAATTCCTATTATACAGGATCTGTGGTTCTATAATCCAGGACGTTCTTTGCGTAGTAGAATTGTTGGAGCTTAGAATAAGACGGTCCCAAGTTCTAGGGTTATATGCATCTTTTAAATTTCTCACTTCTTCCTCACTGCCTAAGTTGGAATACCCCATGTTGGCTTTAAGTTTCAAACCATCTAGCATTTCATAGGACAAACTCAAATTTGAAAGAAGTGTGGAAGTTTTGATTTCCTGGGGTTTATATAATCCTGCAAAAGGATTTGTCCAGGTACCGTCTTCCCAGTTCAAAGTGCCATCGTCATTATAAAGAGCAGGGGCATTGGGAGAAAGTGTAAGGGCGAGGTTCACGTAATTTGTCCCATAAAAAAGATCATTATTATCCAATCCATAATTGGCTGAAAAAACCATTTGAAATCTTTGACTTTTGGAATTGTGATTTAAATTGATGTTGGCTGTCATTTTTTTATAACCGAAATTTCCCGGAAAAACAGCTCCTTCATTATGAAAAGAACCTCCCACTAAAAAAGATGTATTCTCATCCCCTCCTGTTACGGCAACATTAAAATCTTTGATTGAAGCTGTTCCCCCTAATAGAACCTCCTGCCAATCGGTATACCTGTTTTGATCCCAGAGTACTAAATCGGGGGCATTTATTTCTGAAGGGACTACTCCGTCATTTTCAAAGGCCTTCTCTCTGACCGAAATGTACTGTGAGGTATTCATTAATTTCATCTTATTGGAAACCTCAGAAAAACCTGAATATCCTTGAACTTCAAAAGTTGTTTTTCCTCCAATATCACTTCCTTTTCTGGTAGTAATTAAAACCACTCCATTGGCTCCTCTGGAACCATAAATTGCTGTAGCATCGGCATCCTTTAGCACTTCAATGCTTTCAATATTGGACATATTCAAGGCATTAAGAGGATCTATACCTGCACCACGAGTAAAAGGTCCAATGCTGGATATAGGACTTGAATTCACAGGTACACCATCTATGATGAAAAGAGGGTAATCTCCCTGAAATCGTAAACTATTGCGCCCTCTGATAATAATGGAAGAAGCTAAACCAGAAACTCCGGCTGATTGATCTATCTCCACCCCTGCCATTCTCCCCTGTAAAGCTTGTAGAGGGCTAATTACGGGCTGCAGTTCTATCTCTTCTGCGGTGACGCGGGAAATGTTTCCTGTACTTTCCCTCCGGGTAGTGTTGTAGTAACCTGCATTGATTTCTACTTCCCCCAGGGAAGCAACATCCTCTTCCATTTGGATGTTAAGAGTGCTTGCCTGTTCCAGGATAACTTCTACAGGTTTAAAACCCAGATAGGTAAAGACGAGAGTGTCTCCCTGGGTGGCTCGTATGGTATATTCTCCATTTACGTTGGTGACTGTTCCTTTAGTTTCTCCTTTGATAAAAACAGCAACACCAGCTATTGGCAGTCCCTGTGGACCTGTTACAACGCCAGTTACTTCCTGTTGGGCGTTTTGATTATCTAAAAAGTTAGGAGCATTTGCTGCTGTGGCTTTCCAGGTAATTACAGAAAGCAGCAGGATGAGACTTATAAGCACGATTATTTTGAACCGGCCGTAATTATTTTTCATAATTTTGCAGTGATTAGATGAAACTTTGTTTCGTTTGATGTAAGCCTTCCGGGCAGCTTCGCCAAAAGAAACCGGAAGGCTATTTTTATGTTTATTTTGTTCTCATAGTTGAACAAAATAGGCTGCCCTTTCGGGTATTTACAAAAAGTTACTGTTTCATTGGCACCTCATTTAGTTACACAAAAATTAAAACTCCCCCACCGAGGGGAATGGGGGAATTTTTCCCACCCACCCGTCACCACTGCAACATAGGGGTAGCAGTTATGGTGACCCACCGGGACTAACGGCTAAACTAGCTCCCGTCAATGAACCTTAACAATGGCTAATCCCGTTAAGGCAAAAAAATGTTTAAAATGGTTTGAGAACCTTCTTGTGCTCGAAGAAACAAAGGCTTTGAAAGGGGTTGAGGTAAATGCCTCCTTTGTAAAAACAAAAAAGGGCGCGGAACTCAACTTATTGCATTAGTGGTACTGGTATACCTGTGTACAAATAAGCGATGATCCTACGCCCGGGTCGTAGGCATCTTTGCTTATCCTCTCGTACACATTTATAAATTACCAGTTTCCTAATGCGAGATTCAAAGCGAAATGCTTCTAATATTTTTACTTAAAGAAGTTTCGCAAATATATTAATATCAGCCAAATATAAATAAAAAATTTTAAAACATCCACATATGGATGTGATTTTTAGCTGAATATGGTATTTATTTCCATTCAATATGGGAAATAAAAGAATTGAAATAATAATTTCTGAACTTGATTTCTATTTAATAAATAGGATTAGAGAATTACGTGAAGAGGCCACTCCACCCATTGCACAAAACAAACTTTCGCGTGAACTTGGGTTTGCTGAAGGATATATTAGTAAGGTGGAAAATTATAAGGAAAGGTCGAAATATAACCTTTGGATTTTAAATCGCTTAGGTAGAATTTTAAACCTTCAATCTTTTAATGATTTTTTCCCTCCAGAATTTTTTCAAAATGATATTGTAAAGATCCAGATTGAATATTTTCATAATCCTTTGGGTAATCAAAAGGGTAAATCTTCATTTAAATTTCAGGTTGTTTCAAAAACTCCATTGACTGAGGAGGAATTAGAGAAATGGAAAAGGAACAAACTACCTTATTGTCGAGAAATATAATTTTTGGTTATCTAGAATTTTAAGTTATTATATACATTCAATTTTTCTCCTGAAATAAAGCTGACCTTATTCACGATTTTATTATTCTGTACATCATATTCAACTTCTACGAAAAACTTTTCTAAGGCATAAAGAGCAAACCTACTATTACCTTCCTCGCGGGTAGTAATAAAATCTCCTTTTGTGAACACAAGGTCATATTGTTCTTGGTCAGGGAGGAGCTTAAAGGTGTAAAGGGTTAATTTTTCCATTTGAATCTTGTTCTACTATCTAAATTTAATTGATTTTACGGAAAACCGTAGCTGTGGTTGATTATCGTTATATTCTAAGGAAAAATCCTTTAATAGGAAAAATGAAAAAAGGTTCAATTACATAAAAATAACCGGTTACTTTCTAATAGAGTTAAGAATATAATATTGCATTACTAGAAAATTAAAAAGTAATACTAAATTTATAGATTCGTTGGCAATAATTAATATCTAGAATGTCCGAAAGAGAAGTTTTACTAAAAAAAATAATCGATGAGTTCTCAATCTTGGAGAATAAAATAGATAAACACAACAATCTTAACCTAACAGATATCAATCTCTTTTCTGAAGATTTCTTTTCAAAGATTTTAAATATAATTTTCAGATACAATCTTAAACCATTTAAAAAAAATAATTATCCTGCGATTGATTTAGGCGATAAAGAAAATAGCATTGCGTTTCAAATAACTTCCACAAATGCAAAAGGCAAAATACAGAAAACCTTAAACGGCTTTAAGGATCAAAATCTTAATTTGGAATTTTTCAAATTGAAAATACTGATTCTCAGTAGAAAACAGAAAATCTACAAAAACTTGAAAATTGATGAGACAATAAATTTTAATCCATCCACAGATATAATGGATATCAATGATCTTTTAAAAGACGTAAAAGAGTTACCAATACAGAAAATGCAAAAAATTTTGGAACTATTTACAAGGCGAGTTCCATAAAAGAACAACTAATTCAAATAATAGTCTTAACATACTAAATAGAAATCTGAAACTTCGCAAAAAAATAGAAAGGGATTTAGTAACAAGATTATCATACGAAGAAAGAAATATTGCCCTTTATGAGCCATATATAAAATTCCTATACTATGACATTATCATACGTTCAGAAAAGGATATTCATTTTCCTGAACCGGATGAAACAACAATAGTGGGATGTTCAAGTTGGTTTAAAACTGGTATATATGATTTTTATGAGAATGGTTTGGAAATGGTTGAGTATGGAGGTGTGAAAATATTAATGGATAAAGAAGGTTATTGGGACATTACAGAAAACTGTAATGATCCACGGTTAGAAAAATATGAATTGATTTATGCCACTACTTTTCTTAGAGTTCCATATGATTACATAATAACTTATGAGATGGAAGTTGATCCCGTATATGGTTTGCCAACCTTTTTTATCAAATACAACTCTCAAAATTGTCCTTTTGAAGAAATCGTTTATGGCACAAGAGGAGATGCGGACAAAAAAGAAAAGCGCGAATTGTTCGATAAGACCAAAATGCGAAACCTAAAATAACTATTGGTAGTTATGCTTACACTTGGCTTGAATTTAAATTCCCTGTTCGCTTGCAACGCTTGATTGTCCTGCTGACAATTAAGTTCGCCCGCTCGCACAATTTCATACAGAACGGTGGGCTTCATACGAAAAGAACCATCAGTACAAACAGCATATTTTGTTTTTGCTAACACACAAGCAAACGCTGAAAAACCAAAAGAGCCATTTTTTCACCCACACTTATATTGAATTATAAGAATATGAATGAATCAGACTTCGAAATATTAATAGAAAATGGAAACACAGGCTTCTATCAGAGTTGTGAGGTAACTCAATTTTTTATTCAAGACAAAGAAAGTAAAGCAGTTACTAACCTCTTCATATTAGCATCATTCGAAGACAAACCTTTTGTAGATAGAAACCATAGTTTTCTCACATCTAAGAAGGGAATTAACATTGATGACAGCTATAATCTTGGAATTCAGAGATATTATCTCTCCATAGATGAAACTAGGGAACGGTTCAAAACTTTAAACAAAGATAGTGAATGGAATTATAATGGAGACACCAGTCTAAAATTAGGTAAGTTGAATGGACTTACTAAGCAGTTTATACCCTCTAGAGAAGGACAAAGAATAAACCACATCCTAAAGAATAATTTCCATAATGGTTCATACATTTTGGAGTTTTTTGATGAATCAAAAAATCATGTTGATTTTCTGTTAGACATGAAAAAGATTAAACTTTTAAATCAATTAAGTGAGGAAATAAAGAAGATAGTTCCGATTGATTTATCAGTACTTAGAGATAGAATTGGAAACATAATATTCCAGTTCCCAATTACTACTTTGAACACCAGATCAAAAGCTCTTCCCACATGGGATGGAGTAGAATTAAAATTTAAATGGAGTAACAGATTTCAAATGCTTCCTGATTGCTTGATTCAAGTTGAGTCAATCATTGATAAAAATTATATGGGAAGCACAGTTGTAGAATACAATTTAACGGAAAAGCAACAAATATTTATCGGGAATCTTGACCAAGTTAATCACATCAAAATTTGGAAGAAAAATCCTAGCTTATTGCTTTCAACATTTGATGGTACATATATCAGAGAATTTCATTTAAATACAGGAATAATAAGCCATGAGCCTAGGATATTTGAAATAGCAGGAAAAGAGCAAAAAGTTGCTGTATCTAGCAAAGGCATGACTACAGGTAAAAAGGAGAGTATCAATTATACTACTTACATAAATAACACTCTCTATGAAGCCGAAAAATTGAATCTAGAAAAGACCCTTTCTTTTAAACAATATTTCAAAGGGGATTCGAAATCTGCATTTGAGGACATTAAAACCCTGGTTACCCGCAATGATAAAAATGGAGTCTATTTATGGGATCCATATTTAACATCTGAAGATATTCTAAGAACATTATTTTTCTCACCAACTAATGGAGTGCCATTAAAAGCAATTAAATCCAATAACGATATTCCCATTCCGAAGAAAAAAATTAGTCCCTTCAAAAGATGGTTAAATTTATTAGGCTTTGGAAACAAGAAACAAAGGCAGACAAATAGTATTGCTAGTAAAATGATTGCTGAGCGTTCTAAATTAGATAATCCAATTCACAATAATTACGGAATTAACTTGGAATTCAGAATGCAACATAGTCAATATGGCTGGACATTCCATGATAGATTTTTAATTTTCCCAGGTAGCAAGGAAACGCGTCCTAAAGTATACTCACTTGGAACATCAGTAAATTCACTTGGGTTTAGTCATCATATTCTACAAGAAATTTCACATCCTCAAAGAGTCATTGATGCATTTGAAGAACTTTGGGAAAAACTTAATAACGAAGATTGCTTAATATGGAAATATCCGAAAAATTAATAACAGAAGCCTTCTCCAATATTAAAACTGCCTCAAAACATGACAAACTACAATCATTACTTGAAGATCTTGGCAATCACAGTACTGAGAGTATCTTGTTCAAGAAAGATGGTAATTTAAGAAATAATAGTCATAGGATTCATGAGACTATATCAACTTTTTTGCCTGGCTTTTTTTCGCATAATCAAACTTCCAAACAAACATTATCGAGTATTCTTTTAACTATTAAAAAGTACTTTGATATGGCTGTAACCAATGGAGATATTAAGTCCTTATTGATTTTTTTAAGTGTTAATTGTTATCTCAAAATAGATATCAAGCACTTTATAACAGAAGAAATCAACACTACAAAGCTTAGTGACAGCTTAATAAAAGTCTTGGAAAAGGTTAAGCTTGAAACTCAATTAAAACCTGGAGCACCTTATCATGAAAAAGAACTAAAAGCTATTTCAATTGAGGGGATTAATGAACAAAATATCGAAAAGATATATCAACTTATTCTTTCCATTGAAAGAGGCGGAAGAGGTTTTCATTTTAACCATTTACTTGAGAATTTAATCTTCTTTTTCTCCAAATTTGATACAGAACAGTTTGTAAAACATCTCGATTCTTTAACCCATCCTGAAACTGTTGTCTTCTATCTTCAAAACTTTTCGGAAAGCACATTGATAGAAATATCAAACTCTTATAATCACAATAACCAATGGGTTCATTTTGAACTAATACGCCAGATAATAGAAAAGGAAGGTGAAGATTATGATGTTAACTCACGCGCTATTCAGTCAATTATAAAGAGCTTAGAGGCACTTTACAATCACAATATTGATATTTACAAGCAAGCTATTAATTTCTTTCACAGGAGCAAATTCTTTAATTCAGCTTTAGGCTATCAAATGAAAGATTTGACAGAAGATGAAATAGTTGAGATATTAAATAGCATCATTCCCCTTGATAAATACAATAGTAATTTAGAACAAAGAACAATCCTACTAGAAGAATTTAGTAAAGGTGTATCAGAAGAAGTATATCATAAAGGTTTGATAACTGTCTTTATTAGATGGAAAGATTTATGCACTTCAATTGCTGAAAGTGAAGACAGTTATCAATCTGACGTTCTATTAACTGACTTTGCCAATTTTGTTGTTCAATATTATTCTCTTTTAGATAAAAAAGAAATCATAAACTTAATAAATAGCTCTATTAATAATTTAATCTGGATAAACTCCGAATGGTTCATAAATCAATCTCAGCAAATCACAAAATACCACCTCTATTTGACGGAAGTATTTTTTCTAAGTTTTGCTTATAAAAATAAAAAAATATCTAACCCCAAAACGTTGATTTTAATAGACCAACTCAAGAATTATAGACAATATGAAGAGAAAAGAATAATAAATAATGTTGACCCACTACCAATTATAGAAGATAATATTAACTGGTTAACGACACCTGAATAAAGTGAAATAAAGCATACACATTGTCCGGTCACTCACAAACCAACCGCACAAACCAAAACTTGTCAATAAGTATGTCTTTAAAAGGGTCTGTAAATTAAACTCTGTCCGATCTATCAATATCTCTGGGATCAACTTCTGGAATATCTGGAGTTTATAGCCAGTGGTATCCTATTGCCAAATTTAATATAAAGTTGCTGAATTGTAAAACTCCAATTATGTAAAGGAATTATCCATTTTTTTCGATGTTCTTGGTAGCCAGGTAGACCAGCTTTAAAAGGGATATATCATTGGTAAAAGCTCCTTTAGTCTGTGTAACCTTACAAACCTGGCGGTGGAATTCTTCAACGGCATTGGTGGTGTAGATGATCTTTCCGATTGGCCGGGTCTGTAAATTAACCTCTGTCCGATCTATCGATATCTTTGGGATCAACTTCTGGATATCAGGAGTTTATAGCCAGTGGTATCCTGTTACCAAATTTAATATAAAGTTGCTGAATTGTAAGACTCCAATTATGTAAAGGTGCTGTCCATTTTTTTTCGATGTTCTTTTTTTTTTACCCAAACAAAATGTATCAAACTATTTCTTGCTGAATGAATTATTCTAATTTTCGAAAGAAAAGTGAATGGTATTTCTTTATCTAATCCTAAACTGGCATAGGAGAAATGTTTTTGATGTGAAACTATATGCCAACATTTGAAAAGTTGCAATTTACGTACTAGGTTTATCACCTAAAGAATACCGTGAACATTTAATTTTTCTAAAATCCCAACTGGACGAAAGCCGGTACCAGGAGGAACTTTTGATCCGGGGCGCTTTATTTAAACGCAGTATTCCAAGGATTTACGACCATCGGTGTTGCATCTCCGGGATGCGGATTATAAGGCCGCCAAACATCCGAAGGATCGAGGTCTGTCATATTCATCTGTTCAGCCTTTCCAATGATGACACCCTCTCCAACGGAATTGCCCTATCTCCTACCCTGCACCGCGCATTTGACCGGGGTTTGATTAGCATAACTGAATATTATCAAGTAAAGATTTCACCCCTGGTGAACGATAAAGATACGGAGTTTACCCTACACCAGTTTGAAAACAAACCCATCCTCTTACCAGAAAAAAAGGAATGGCAGCCTTCCATTGACTCTCTAATGTGGCATCAACGAGAGTTGTTCCTGAAGTAATTGTTATTGTTGGCATATTTGAGCCATTATAAATACAGGATTGGTGTTGGGCATCTTCTTTTTTTTATAACTTTCTATTATGAAAAGTATTCCCTGTATCCTTTTCTTCTTATTTATGCCTGGCTTTTGCACAGGACAAACTTTTTTATCTTCTGTGACACGCTACGTGGAACTGGATACAACCGAACATATTTATAGAATAATTGATGTAGATAATGAATCCATCACCATTATAAGCAAGGGAGAACTGGCAACAGATATCCAGGAATGGGTTATAATGGAAACTGAGGAAACTGTAGATGACTACGGTAGTGGGAAATGGTTTCTATGTACAAGCCCGGACAGGCAGGTAAAATCTACTTTTTTTATTTACGCCGAGGACGGCCAGCCACCTAAAAAAATTACGGCACGCATACCACCTGATTGGCCCGGTGCAAATATCACCACAGAAATGTTCATAGATAAAGTAGAGTGGAACAACACGACAGTCCGGAAGCACAAATTTTAAAGAAACCTTAAACAAAAAACATGAAACCAAAGTTTTTCACATTGCTGTTCATTTTTACCTTTTTCGGCATTTCCTGTAAGGACAGAAAACCAACACCGTCTACCAGTGGTGAAAAAATCCACCCAACCGAGCAGACGGAAGCCAAAACTGAAGTACTGAAAATTGATAGCACTGCTGTTATTGCTGGGTTACAGGGAAAATGGAAAGAACCTGAATATCCCTTCCGTCTGGCTTACTTTAAAGATTCCACTGTTAAATTTATTGAAGAAGGTGTGGCAGAAAAACCAGAGTTCAAAGAATTCAGAATTTTATCGCAGTGCCTTTTCGACACCAACAATATGGTGGGCATTACTGCCAGTGATACCATTCTGGTTATCCCGGAGGATGAGCGATGCGAAAAACTAAGTGTCACCCAGGACACGTTAATTTTAATTGGTTATAATAGTGCCACGAGCAGTAACTATCACATTATTTACATCAAACAGGCAAGGTAGATTTTTCTATACCTCAACTGAACCCACACCTATACTTCTTATATAGTCTTCCAAAGAAAATATAGCAGACGATTCAAAGATGTTAAAAATATTAACTAACTTTCCCTCTCCGGATCTCCTCCCTACCCTGATCCGGTTTTTACAACCAAACCTTTCCATCCAAAAATGGCAAAAGCAGACATTGATTTTGAAAAAGAACTCTGGGATGCGGCGAACGAATTGCGCGGCGCGGTATCTGAGAATAACTATAAAAACTACATCCTTCCCCTTGTTTTCGTAAAGCATCTTAGCGAACGCTATGAGGTGGTGCGCGAGGAATTGAAGGATCTTTTAAAAGATCCAAACTCCGATTATTACACGACAGATAAGGAAGAAATTGAATACGTTCTCAACGACCCGGATGAATATCGTTCCCGGAATACTTTTAAAATCCCGGAAACCGCTTCCTGGCAGTATTTAAAGGATAATGCCGAGCAGGATGATATCAAGGTGAAGGTCGATGATGCTTTTGATGTGATCCAGGAACTTTTGACGGGATATAACCCCCAGCTGGTGAATATTTTGCCGCGGATCTTTGTGCGGAGTGAACTTTCTCCCAAACAAACCGGCGGAATCATCAACCTCCTCTCCCACCCTAAGTTTTCTGAAAAGGAAAATCCCGAAAGCGATATCCTGGGCCGCATCTATGAATATTATATTGGTCGCTTTGCAATGGCTGAAGGTTCGGGTGCGGGACAATTCTTTACGCCCGGAAGTATTGTAAGGCTGCTGGTAGAATTGCTGGAACCTTACAAAGGCCGCATCTTTGATCCGGCTTGTGGGAGTGGTGGTATGTTTGTGCAGAGTTTGAAGTTCATCAGAGAACACGGCGGAAACAAAAAAGACATCGCGATCTACGGCCAGGAAATGACCGCGCAAACCTTGCGCTTGTGCCTTATGAACCTCATGCTGCGGGACCTATCTTTTGATATCAAACTGGGAAATTCATTGCTCGATGACAAATTCCCAAACCTGAAAGCCGACTACATTATTGCCAATCCGCCATTTAATGTGAGCAACTGGCATCCAGAAGATCTGCCCGATGGTGACCCACGGTTGTTTGGTCCCAAGGAAGAATTCACTACAGATGGCAGCGCCAATTATATGTGGATGCAAACCTTCTGGCACCACTTAAGCGCCACCGGTACTGCCGGAATTGTTATGGCAAACGGCGCGATGACCTCCAACAACAAAGGAGAGAAAAACGTGCGGCAGCATATGGTAGACAATTCTATGATAGATGCCATTGTACGCCTGCCCGATAAGCTGTTCCTCACCACCGGAATCCCTGCCTGCCTTTTTATCCTGAGCAAAAACCGCGACGGAAAAGACGGCACCCACCGCGAACGCAATAACGAGATCCTGTTCCTGGACGCCTCCAAAATGGGCACAATGGCCAGCCGAAAACTGCGGGTTTTTAGTGATGAAGATATAATTAAAATTGCTGAAACCTATCACAAGTGGAGAAACCGCGACGGAAATTACGAAGATGTGGAAGGATTCTGTAAAGCGACGGCTTTGGAGGAAGTACAAAAACAAGATTATAAATTAACACCGGGGATTTATGTTGGAACTGAAGCTGAAGAGGATGACGGAATCCCTTTTGAAGAAAAGATGAAAAGCCTCAAATCGCAGTTACTGGAGCAGTTCGAAAAAGGGGAAAAATTAAAGGAAGAGATTAAAGCCAATTTTGAGAAGATTTAATAAAAATACATTTAGCGAATTGTTGCCCAAAAGGTTAAAAGAAATAATATTTAATGAAACATAATTACAGAGGATCAGAATGGCGAATATGGGATTTACATATTCATACACCTGAATCAATTTGCCAAGAATATATAAATAATAATGAAAGTTGGGAAAAATTCATTTTAGCTTTAGAAAATTTACCTAAAGAAGTTAAAGTAATTGGGATTACTGATTATTATTTTATAGATGGATTCGAAAAGGTATTTAAATATAAAAGGGAAGGTCGTCTAAAAAATATCGATAAAATATTTCCAATTCTAGAATTCCGAATAGACACATTTGGAAGTGGTAACGAAAATAAACTTCAAAAAATTAATCTTCATATTCTATTTGATTTAGATGAATCAAAAATAGAGGAAGAAATTAAACTGGTAAAGGAAGAGTTTATTGATCGCATCAATATTTCCCCATTAGATGAACATAAAACAAAGAAACTTTCAAAAGATAATTTCGCTAAAATTGGAGGCACCTTAAAAGATGGTTTTAATTCTTTAATACCTTCAACTAAGGAAGTTTTAGATACAGTTAAATCCCAAACTTGGAAGGCTAAAACATTTTTATTTTTAGGTTATAAGGAGTGGAGTAACTTAGAAAAAAACCAACAACTTAAGCCGTTAAAGAACTTTTTATATTCAGAGGTTAAAGCATTTTTTAGCAGTAATTCAGAAACCAATGAAAAAAATCAAGTATGGCTAAATGAATTTGGTAACAAAAAATTACTTCATTCTTTAGATATTCACTCTTTTAAGGAATTAGATACTTATGAATTAGATTCCGATCAAAATCTAAAACCAAGTGAAAATTATAATTGTCATACTTGGATAAAAGCTGATCCAACATTTAACGGATTAAAGCAAATTGGATTCGAACCAGAAGAAAGAGTTCAAATTTCTACATTAAAACCTGAAGAAAAACCAGGTTATCAAGCTATTGATTCCGTAACAATAGCGCACAGTGATTTTACCAAACAAACACTTTATTTAAATCAAAATTTGAACTCAATAATTGGTGGTAGATCTACTGGTAAATCAGTACTGTTAGGAGCAATTGCAAAAAAATTGAAATGTGATAAACCGGTAAAATTTGATAATCCTGATTATGCCGATTTTGTCAATTCCGTAGTTTCAAGTTTATCAATTATTTGGAAAGATGGTGTTGAAAATAATGACCGGAACATCGAATATTTTCCACAAAGCTATATGTACCAATTAGCTAAAAATAAAAATGGTGAACTAGATGATTTAATAGACGATATTGTTAGACAGAGCCCAGAAAAGAATCAAAAAGTCGTTAATTATCAATCTTTTTCAAGTGATAATAACTCTGATATCACTTCTAAAGTAAATAAACTATTTAACCTTCAAGAAAGCTTAGAAAATAGAAAAACAGATTTAAAAGAAAAAGGAGATGAAAAAGGAATAACAAATGAAATTGAAAAATTAAAAGCTGAACTTTCTGAACTAAAAAGCAAAATTAGAATTTCAGAAGAGGAATTAGAAGAATATAATAATTATACAATGCAGCTTCAAACCCTGCAAAAATCTCTCGAATTTTTCAAAGAAGAAATTACTAAAATTCAATCCCTTAAATCGAAATTTTTCATAAATAAAGATATTGACTATGATCTAGTTTCATTGAACGACAGGAATCGTGAGGAGATAAAGAATGCCTTCTCTAAACTCAAAGATGAATTTCAAACCAAGTGGTTTGAAAATTTAAATATGATTTCAAAAAAGAATCAGATAGAATTTGATAAAGTAACAGGTGAGATTGAAAAAATTAAATTAAACAAGACTTATCAGAAAGGATTAGAAGCTTTTAAAAATAATAAACAATATAAGGAGGTTGAAGAAAAACTAAATATTCAAAGAAACAAGCTTACTGATATTAAAAATATCAAAAAAGAAATTGATGAATATAAGCTTCAAATTGAATCTTTTAAAACATCTATCAAACAAGCTCATCGGGAGTTTTATAACCAAATAGAAGAGATAAAAGAAGATTTAAAAGTTTCAGAAAATAAATTGGAAATTGTAGCATTTCCGAAATTAAACGAGAACAGATTACGAGAACTGCTAACCTGGAGTATCAATCAACAGAGTGATTTGGGGAAAAGCCTAGTAAATTTCAATTTTGAAAAACCTGAAGACTTTTTTGAATTAATAGAAAAGATTTTTGAAAGATTGATTACAAAGCGTTTAACTCTGAAGGGAGAAAATACTCATCTGAGTTTAGCACTAAAGTTAATGTCCACGAACTTTTTCAGTATATCTTATGATATTTTATACGAAGACACTTTTAAACAAATGTCAGAAGGTAAAAAGGCATTTGTGGTTCTTATGCTCTTATTAGATTTTAGTGATAAAGAATGTCCAATTTTGATAGACCAACCGGAGGACGATTTAGATAATCGTGCTATTTATGCTGATTTGGTACGCTATCTAAAAAAGAAAAAGAAAAAACGTCAAATTATTGTTGTCACTCATAATCCAAACATCGTTGTTGGTGCAGATTCAGAACAAGTTATTGTCGCTAATCAAAATGGGATTGACACGAAAAATAGAAATAATATCAAATTTCAATATGTTTCTGGCAGCTTAGAGAATTCAAAAAACCGTGATGAAAGCAATGAAATTATTCTAGAAAGTCAAGGGATAAAAGAACACGTCTGTGAAATTCTTGAGGGAGGGAATGAAGCTTTCAAACAAAGAGAAATGAAATATGATTTGCCATAAGCCAGTGGCCAATAATGAATAGTACAATTGTGGAATGCCTCTCAAAGATGGCATTTTTGAGTAGCCTAAAATTACATTTTTAACTGACGAATTCGAATCCTCCAAGACACATTTGCGTAATTCGAAACATTGCTAATAATATAGATGAACATAGAGGAATTTAAAGAGAAATATTGGACAGACCCTGTTTGGAGTAAAGTAATTTCCTTTATTATTATTGGAATCGGCACTTCATTCCTGACAACAATTTATATTTGGATAAAAAGTATTTATGAAGGAATAACCTTTAGAGAAAGATTTGATAGGGTAGTCACTTATCTCAAAGCGGATATGGAGATTAATACCTTTTTCTTTTGGTTGTTAATAGCAATACTCACCGTTTTCTTAGTCAGCTATCTGTTTTTGATTTATCAAAAATTGAAAAAATGGCTCACTAAACCTGAAACTGACTCTAATGAGGATGCGGATGAGCTTCCAAGAACAGGAATGACTTCAACTGCAATTTTTTCTGAAAAACTTGCAGGAGCTTTTTCTGGTCAACGAGGGTTCAAATGGTATGAATCCAAAGAAGCAATAACGAGATTAGAAAAGTTCTTCGAACCACCTTTACAATATGAAGTAGTTGGAAAAGGTGGAATATTAACTCCGATTTGGTGGTTCAGAGCAGGGAGTTCGATGTATATTGACAAGTTTAAAAAACTCTCCAGGACAAAATTATTAATTGGAATCAGAGAATTTAAGATCAAAAGAATTGGCGTGTTTGTAAGCGGGTCTTATTATAAATCCTTCATCTATATAGAAACGTCAGGTGAAAAACAAACAGGAGTTTATAAACTAACTAAAGAAGATATAAACAGGCATATCGATTCGCTGGGATATTCTTTTGAGGAATATGGATTGTTTAAAAATAAGATTAAGCTTACAAGAGAGGAATATGATGATGCCTCAAAATTGATAAAAGGAAAAGTTGTTGATACGTTCGGCGCGGAACTAAGAGTGCGCTTTTTAAGTGACTATAACTTTTTAATAGCAGCAAATGGATCCCCTTTTAATTCTAGAAAATTTGATAAAGAATCCTCCGAGACTATGAATAAAATATTAAAAGGGGAAATAAATGCGAATGACTTTATCGAGAGCCTTAAGAAATACGATAAAATAGAATATTATAATTAAAACTTTTTCCACCAATTAAATTAAAAAAAATGTTCAAACAGTCTTGAATATAAACTCCCAGCTCGCTGGCTCAGCAAATTCTTCTGCAGAAAATAACCCTCGCCAGTTCGCAAGTTTTTATACGGGACTTTCTTTGAATTTTTTAGAACAAATGACTGACGAAGAATATTTAGATCAGATTAGTAAAATTGAAATTTATTGCGAAATACTCTTAGGATTTCTGAGATATACAAGAGTTAGAAATTATGAAGATGAAAATAGTTATAAAGAGATTTTGAACCGTAATCTAAAATTTAAAAATAATGACGATCATCTCAGGCTTAGATCCTGTATAGATCTTATAGAGGACACACAACTCGCAATAAATGAAGTTTACGAAAATGGTCTTTCCGAATATAATGATAATAATTATGGAGAACGATATCTCAAACTTTATGGTGTTTTAAACGCAGTATATCAACAGAAACAAGCAACAATGGAGTTAATCGAATTATTTAAAACTCCACCAAAAAAGATAACTAACAAAGAATTAAATTCTCTCAAAATCATCGACCTAAGGAATAAAGTAGGAGCTCATACATCTAACCATCTTTCGGAAAATGAAAAAGTAGATGCTTTTAGACTGACAAGAACGACCGTGACCAAGTGGGCCGATAACTTAACGATCGTTTCGAGTTATGACGAACTTGAAGAGTTTGACTTGGTACCATTAATGAGAGAATTCACCATTAAAATTGAGCTAATTCTCGACAATATTTGTAATAAAGGTTTGAAATCTTTATTTCCAAACAATTCGGAATTGAAAGATTGGATGGTTTTCAGATTAGAATATGTCCGGGATAAAAAAACTGCAGAACAATGATGAGTAACATAAATTGCGCAATACACGTTAGAAATGACATTTTTGACCACCCTTGGAAACTGGTGTCTAATTCTTTAAATTCTGTTTCCCTAACAATGAAAGGTAGAAGACGACACACCTCTAAAAAATAGCATTTTCGACTACCATTTATAAACAACAACTAATGCCAGAAAACTGGAAAACATATAAATTAAAAGAATTAACATCAAAAATAGGAAGTGGTGCCACTCCTCGAGGAGGTAAAGAAGCTTATAAAGAAAGTGGCATCTCTTTAATTCGCAGCCAGAATGTTCTTGATTTCAGTTTTTCCAGCAACGGTCTTGCATTTATAGATGAGGGACAGGCAGCAGCACTAAATAATGTAACCCTTGAATCTCAGGATGTTCTTCTCAACATAACCGGTGATTCTGTGGCAAGAGTATGTAAGGTTCCAGATCATTGGTTACCTGCGAGAGTGAACCAGCACGTGGCTATAGTGAGGGCAAATGAGAAGATCCTAAATCCTGACTTTTTACATTATTCACTTCTTTCAAGAGAAAATAAAAATTTGCTTTTAACAATGGCCGGGGCAGGCGCAACGAGAAATGCCCTTACCAAAACAATGATCGAAGAGTTTGAAATTTCTGTTCCCGGAATTCAAGAACAAAAATCCATCGCCTCCATCCTCTCAGCTTTAGACGATAAGATCGAGCTCAACCTTCAGATGAACAAAACCCTGGAAGAAATGGCAATGGCTTTATACAAGCACTGGTTTGTTGATTTTGGACCTTTTCAGGATGGGGAATTTGTAGGTTCTGAGTTGGGGGAAATTCCGAAGGGATGGGAAGTTAAGAAAATTGAAGAAACTTCTTTTGAAATTGGTGATGGAAACTACTCTTCGAAATATCCAACATCAAAGGAATTTATAGAAACTGGCATCCCTTTTATACGTGCAGTTAATATGGTAAATGGGTCACTTATAAGTAATGATCTGAGATATATTAGTTTAGAAAAACATAAAACGATTACTAAAGGGCATCTTAAGAAAGGAGACGTCTTAATTGTAACACGTGGTTCAATTGGAGAAGTCGCACGAGTACCAAATTATTTTATTGGCGCCAATATAAATGCTCAATTAGTGCGAATAAATGGTAAGGACGAGGTTCCAAGTTCTTATCTATACCAAACTTTTAAGGCGCCAAAAAACAACAATAGAATTGTTGCTAATAAAAGTGGAACGGCCTTACAACAGCTACCAGTTGGGGCTTTAAAATCTATTCCTTTATTAATTCCCCCAAAGAAATTACTTCATTCTTTTGAAGAGCGAACAGGAGTGATGTATGTAACAATAGATAATAATAACGAAGAAAACCAAACCCTAACTCAACTCCGCGATACTTTATTGCCAAAACTCATCAGCGGGGAAGTCCGCGTGAAAGACGTGGAGAAAACCTTAACTGAAGTCTTATGACACAAATGATCGAGATCACGGTGCAAAAGGCTGCCATAGAGTGCCTCAAAGGGTTGGGGTACACCTATAAAGAAGGCAATTGCCTGCAGCGGGATCTCAAAAAGGTGGTTTTGGAGGAGGATCTCCGGGAATTTTTAGTGAGCTCTTATCCGGGTGTTCCTGCAACCGCCATTAACGAAGCACTTTCAGCTTTCACGCAGCACGAGGGAATGGATCTCGATCACCGCAACCGCGATTTTCACCTTAAAATGACCCAGGGGATTTCCATTACCTGGAAAGATGCTTCGGGCAAAGAACAGGCCCGGCACCTCTACCCTATCAATTACAGGGAACCCGAGAAAAATACCTTTGTGTGTGCAGATGAAGTAAAGATCATTGGCAAGAACAGCCGCCGCACAGATCTGCTCGTTTTCATCAACGGACTTCCGCTCATTGTTTTTGAATTCAAGAATATGTTTGATCCCGAAGTGGGCGTGGAAAACGCGCACCGGCAAATTGGGCATTACTTTCAGGATATTCCGCAGCTGTTTGATTACAATGCCATCACGGTAGTTTCAGATGGGCTGGAAACCCTGCACGGGATGTACAACTCCTCCCTGAAGTGGTTTGCTCCGTGGAAAAGCCTACACGGGGATGACCTTCAGCAGCAACAGGAACTTCAGCTGGAGACCTTGCTGAAGGGATTATTTCCGAAGAAAACTTTATTAAATTACCTTCAAAACTTCATTTTCCACGAAGACCACAACGGGAAAATAATCAAGAAAGGCGCAAAATATCACCAATACTGGGGCATCAAAAAAGCGGTGGACAGCGCGGTAGAAAATATAAAACCCACAGGTGATGGTCGGCTGGGAGTGATATGGCACACGCAGGGATCTGGCAAAAGCATTTCGATGGCCATCCTTACCGGGATCCTGAGGCAAATGCCCGAAATGAAAAATCCCACCATCCTCATCCAGGTAGACCGCAATGACCTGGACCAGCAACTCTATGAGAATTTTGTGCTGTGCAAAGACCTGGTGGGCCACGTACAACACGCCGATACCACAGATGAGCTGCGGGCCCTGCTGAGCACAGATGGCGGCGGGGTGATCTTTACCACCATTGAGAAATTCCGATTAAAAGAACTGGCTTCAGGAAAAGAACTCTCCCACCCTGTACTTTCTGAACGTACCAACCTGATCGTGATGGCAGATGAGGCCCACCGCACCCAGTACGGGTTCCATAGCGGCGGCTTTGCGCAGAACATAAGACGTGCCTTGCCCAATGCCTCCTTTATAGGCTTCACCGGAACTCCCGTAGATGGCAAGGATGCCGATACCCAGCAGGTATTTGGACCCACCATTCACACCTACGATATCAAACAGGCTGTGGAAGACGGTGCCACGGTGCCAATTTATTACGAGCCAAAAATGGTTCCGCTCAACATCAAAGCCAAATATGACAAGGAGCTGGATGAAATGGAAGAAGATGAGGACGAGGAGAACAATGCCGTTTGGGCCGCGATAGAAGATGCCGCCGGGGCCGATGATCGCGTGGAAAGAGTTGCCAAAGATATCCTCACCCATTATACAAAAAGAACAGCAACGCTGCCGGGAAAGGCAATGATCGTGTGTATGAGTCGGCGCAACTGCGTAAAAATGTACAACGCCCTCAGCGCACTGGAAGGCTGTTCTGAAATAGCCGTGATAATGACCGGGAACATCAGTAAAGATCCGCCGGAATGGAATCCGCATATTCGCACCAAAGAAGCGATGGAAGCCATAAAAAAGCGTTTCCGCACGCCTGAGGATCCGTTGCAGATTGTGATCGTTCGGGATATGTGGCTCACGGGATTTGATGCCCCCTGTGCCCATACGATGTATGTGGATAAAATAATGAAAGGCCATAACCTGATGCAGGCCATTGCAAGGGTGAACCGGGTTTTTGGAGAAAAACCCAACGGACTCGTAGTAGATTTTATAGGCATTTCCGGCTTCCTGGCCGAAGCCACCAAAAAATACACCGCCGGAGGCGGGGAAGGAAAACCCACTCTGGACCTTGAAGCCGCGGTAAAAATTTGCCTGGAGCAGTTGGAGAAAGTGAAGGATTTGATAGGAGATTTTTCTGCGGAAAACATCAATGCAATGTCCTCTATGGACAGGATGAAATGGTCCAATTCTAAAGTGAACAGCCTTTTAAAATCTGATGCTGTTACCGATGCCTTTTTGCTCGAAGAGCGTAAGCTGGCAGAACTGGTGGCGATGACGAGTTCAGATCCGCGATTATGGGAGATACAGGAAGAGCTGGCGATCATTCAGAAGATAAGACAGCTCATCAGAAAGATCAAATTCCCTCCCGGTCCGCGCAGGGAGAAGAATGAAAAGATAAAGGATCTGATCAGCAAATCCCTGGAATCACAGGAGATTGTGGATCTGGCAAAAATGTACAACCTGGATAAGATCGATATTTCCATAGTAGACGATAGGTTCCAGGCCATTGTAAAGGAAAAAGGTGACGAGAACATCAAAGTCGAATTGCTGCGCAGGATCATCAATGACGAGATAAGAGTGAGAATGCCAAAGAACATCCGCCGGATGCGCAAGCTGAAAGAAGAGTTGGAAAAGGTGCTGAGCAACTACCACCGGAATTCTTTGGATTCCATTGCAGCCATCAAGCACCTGCTCGATATCGCGAATGAATTTCAGCAGGATGACATCAGGACCAGGCAACTCGGTTTATCTGAAGACGAACTCGCTTTCTATGACCTTTTATCAGCCAACGAAAAGTTACTGAACCAGACCGGTCCCATCCAGGATCTGGTGCATAAAGTAGTAGACTCGGTCAAGAAAAACCTCCAACTCGACTGGACCAAAAAAGAAGACGCCCGTGCCGCTATTCGGTTAGCGGTCAAAAAAGAATTACGTGGCAAAGTGCCCTTTTCTGAACTCGATAATCTGCTGAAGGAAGTGATAGAACAAGCCGAGGGACAGTATGGGGATTGGCCGTTAGAGGCTTAAAATTAAAACAGTTAAATAAGATTGAAAAAACGTCATATTATACCACTATACCTAAACTCATGAAAAGATTTTTTACATTATTCCTGTTGATCGGCAGCACTTTTGTCGGCTACTCTCAAGATTTTAATCCGCCGCAGGGCGTGGCCGAATTCAAGACCATGAGCAGCGGGATCCTCGATACCGAAAGAAGTTATTCGATCTACCTGCCCAAAAGCTATAGCACCGATACAGAAAGAAAATATCCTGTTCTCTACCTCTTGCATGGCTTGTATGGCAGCAACAAAGACTGGGTAGAACGAGGACATGTAAAGGACGTAGCCAACCGGCTCATCAATGCTGAAGAAGCGGTAGAAATGATTATAGTAATGCCGGATGCCGGAACAGACTGGTATGGGTATTTCAACATGGACGGGTGGGCCTACGAAGATTACTTCTTTGAGGAGTTGATCCCACATATTGAAAAAACCTACAGAACAATTCCCGATAAGAAACACCGCGCGATTGCCGGACTCTCCATGGGCGGCGGCGGATCTGTCGTTTACGCACAGAAACACCCGGATATGTTCTCCTCGGTCTATGCCATGAGCGCCTGGCTCGGAATCGAACCCGGCGGTGGAATCCAGAATGCAGATGAAAAAGGCAAAGAATTGAACAGGACCGTCCTCGAAAACCACGCGGTTAAATTTGTCGCCGGTGCTGATGAAGAGACGCAGGCAGAACTAAAGGATATCAGGTGGTTTATAGATTGTGGGGACGATGACTTCTTACTTCCAATAAATCTCGATTTTTACGGCGCGATGCAGAAGGCTGAGATCCCTTCTGAATTAAGGGTAAGAGATGGTGGCCATGACTGGGAATACTGGCATTCTGCGCTTTATCGTGCACTGCCTTTCGTTTCAAACGGATTTCTGCGCTAGGCTGGTTTAAGGTTTGGGAAGAAAACCTCCAGCTCGACTGGACCAAGAAAGAAGACGCCCGTGCCGCCATTCGGTTAACAGTGAAAAAGGAATTACGGGGCAAAGTGCCATTTTTGGCACTGGATAATTTACTGAAGGAAATTATTAAACAGGCAGAGGACTGGTATGGGACTGGCCGATGGAGGCTTAATTTTTAAATTTTTATAGCCGCCGGTAGCCACCTCGAAAATTTTGTTCGTCTTAATTCCCCTGGAGATTTCAGATTTGATTTTTCTTTGGTGGTCTGGAGACCAGCTCCTATCCAGGCAGTAGCTATCTATCCTTTTTTATTAAGTTGTTCCTGAAAATTTGCAAGATATTTTCCCAAATGTAACCCATCAACAAGCCCATGATGTGCTTCTATTGAAACAGGAAGATATTTCTTGTCATCACGAACAGCAAATTTTCCAAAAGTAATCTTAGGTACAGTTTCCTTTTTGTCATGGTTACTCGGATGCAAAAGTCCTGTGAAAGAATGCCAGGGAAAGGTAGAATGACGGATTAAGTCTTTTGTGATATCGTCATTGTTCAGCCTCAATCCTGTTGTAGATTTCACAGCTGTTATTTCCTTTTGCAAGTCATCATTAAATTTATCAAAGCTTTCACTGAAAGGTATAAATGCAAAGCCGAAGGTGCCATCTTCTCTGCCTATTGTGGTTCCTGCATGAACAGTATCGAAAGCAATAACTTCTTCATTGATTATCCGATATTTTAATTCGGCTACTGAATTTACCGCTATCATTGATCTATGAAGGTAATAAGCGAAGAAGGAAATACCGGTATCTACTGAAAATTTATAAGCCTCGGTACATTCAACCTCTGTTACTATACCAAACATTGGATTAGCCATTTTTGAGAAGAATTCATAATGCTCTTTCCTGTTCCATTTGTCGATATCAATAACTCTCACTCTCTATTAAAATTTGAAACAACGAAGTTAGGTTATTTGTGCTACTCAACTAGACCGAAAGTAGGGAATCGTTAGGTAAATGAACAGGAAGTCCAAAAATTACAAATATGGGATAGTGCCACCGGAACAGGAACTTTATTGGCCGAAGTTACCCGGTAGAACTACAAGAAATTTGAAGGCCAACAGGGTATCTGGATCCGTTATGCTTCGGTGCAGTCGGTTCCTACCTGAAGCGGCTTTAAGTTGCTTATGATGAGTTACAACCTATTACTTTATTTTTTTCCGACTGGAATAACATCCCCAGAAAAAGGGCGGAATTTCTTTCTTAATTTTGGTTATGTAGTGCTTTGATTTTCAGAGCAAAATTTAAGTTCCCTTTTTTAAAAATATTGCAAAATTGTACTTCTCAAGCAGGTACTGCTTTTGGATAATATTTCTTCCGAAGCCAAAACGCAACTCTTACCAGGAGGATTAATGCCGGTACTTCCACCAGGGGACCAATAACTCCCGCAAAAGCCTGCCCCGAATTTAAACCAAATACAGCAATGGCTACGGCAATGGCTAACTCGAAATTATTTCCGGCAGCAGTAAAAGCTACCGCTGCATTTTTGTCATAATCGGCACCTGTCATTTTTGTTACAAAGAAGCCGACAAGGAACATCACAGCAAAATAGATGAGAAGCGGTATGGCTATGATCACCACATCCATCGGAATTTCTACGATCATCTCACCTTTTAGTGAAAACATGATTACAATGGTGAATAACAGTGCAATAAGAGTGAGAGGTGAGATAGCCGGAATGAAAATTTCAGAATACCATTTTTCCCCTTTAGCCCTCACCCCTATCCAGCGGGTAACGATTCCCAAAAAGAAGGGCAAGCCGAGGTAGATGGCAACGCTTTCAGCAATAGTGCCAATGGAAATATCTACCATAGCACCTTCAAATCCGAAGTAAGGAGGAAGAACGGTTATAAAAATCCAAGCGTAAAAACTATAGGCGAAAACCTGAAATATACTATTCAAAGCCACCAGGCCTGCACCGTATTCGCCGCTGCCTTCAGCGAGGTCATTCCATACCAGTACCATTGCTATACAACGGGCAAGGCCTATAAGAATTAGACCTACCATATATTCCGGATGATCCTGAAGGAAAATTAGTGCCAGGGCAAACATGAGCACAGGGCCAATGATCCAGTTAAGCACAAGTGAAACCGAAAGAATCTTTACATTTCTAAATACTTTAGGTAACAGAGCATAGTTTACTTTTGCAAGCGGCGGATACATCATTAGGATTAGTCCTATGGCAATAGGAATATTTGTTGAGCCACTGCTCATCTGGTTCAACCTCATGGGAAAGGAAGGGAAAAAGAATCCTACTCCTACTCCAACGGCCATTGCAATGAAGATCCACAGGGTGAGGTAATTGTCCAGGAAATTTAATTTTTTTTGTTTGAGGGTATTCATATTAATATCCGTTTCTTAAATTTTCTGCATAGGAGTTGGGAAACCGGCTGTCTTCAACAGCTTTTGCTGCTTTCTCAATGTCATATTCGAATCTGATGAACTGAGATTTAATACTGTCTTTATTTAAAGCTGAAGCATTTTCATCTATCTCAAGAATAACATAACATCCGCGATTGTCACTGTCTTTTGGTTTTCCCACAGAACCCAAATTGATCGCGTGCCTGTAATGAGCTTTTTCTTGATCTCTGGAATTCAGGATACGATGGTAAGGTTTATGGGTATGACCAAAACACATAACATCGGCATCTGCATCCTCCATAATGCGCAATAGACTTTTTTCCGCACGATCCTCAAATAAATATTCATTGATCTTTCGCGGACTTCCGTGAACCAGGAGCAGATTGAGCTTCTCTTCATTCAGCTGAAATTCTAGACGGATTTGTGCCGGAAGAGATCGAAGGAAAGCCCGATTTTTATCTGATATTAATTCATTTGTCAGAGAAATAGAAACGGCCCCGTTGGTTTTTTCCTCATCTGTTTTATAGGCACAGCCACACTCATCGCTGTTCCTGCCAATTCCGAAGTCATAATTCCCAGCAATGGTAGGTATATTCCTTTTTCTTATTTCCTCAGTTACTTCATTTGGCCAGATGTTATATCCCACGAGGTCGCCGAGACAGTAAATGGAATCAACTTCCTGCTTTGCTACGTCGGCAAAAAATGCTACCAGAGCCGGAAGATTAGCGTGAATGTCGCTGAATAATGCAATTTTCATAAATAATTTATCTTTAGGTTAGCAGCAATTCTTTGATGAAGGAGCTTTGAACTGTTTAAAGATTTTTTCAAATTTCTCCTTAATTTCTGACCAACGCCCGGCATTGATACAATAATTCACCCGGGTTCCTTCTATGGTTCCCTGAATAATCCCAATATCTTTCAATTCGCGAAGGTGCTGACTAATAGTTGCCTGGGACAATCCCAGTTCATTTACAAGATCGCCGTTTATACAGCTTTCGCATTTCAGAAGGAATTCAATGATGGCAATCCGTGCAGGATGAGCCAGTGCTTTGGCAGCCAGTGCAAGGTCATTTTGAGCCTCAGTAAAGAGACTGCTTTTTGTTACTCCCATTTAAATTGTGGTTACAGGTTTCATATTATCATAAGATTTCAGCAGGGCCGGAAGTAATTTCTCCTCCGGAATGAACGGAATGACATAGTTCTTCCTAATAAATCTTTCTGGATGGTTTGAATTAAATTCGTTTCTGCCAAAGCCCTGCATATTAAAGTGATCTTGCAGACCTTTCTACATTGAAAGGCTAACGAAAAGCAGATCAAGAATTAAAATTTTCATCTCAAGATTTTAAATTTAATATTGCAATATTACGATGAATATATTTTTAGACAAAAGAAAAAGTTGTTTTAAAAAAAACACAGCCCTTCGAGAAGCGCAGGAATAGGGAGATTCCTTAGTTTCTGGATAGTTTCTCTTTAATCGGGCATATGATACGCATGAACTTCTTGGTTATATAACTGGCTAATTTAAGATGCAACCTGTTTCAGATAAAGGTTACCGTAAGTCAACAATAACTAATACAAAGCATTTTCTGCCCATGGGATGGATTCTAGATCAGCCAAACAAATGAACCTTTTTGCACTGCTAAAATTTCAAAAAAGTTTGAAGGGCAATAACAATTTATTAACCGAGAACTGTGTAAAGATAACACTGAAGACCTTCAGGAGTTAAGTTACGCATACAAATAAGGCAATTCCCTGCAGCGGGATCTCAAAAAGGTGGTTTTGGAGGAGGATCTTCAGGAATTTTTGGTGAGCTCCTATTCCGATGTTCCGGCAACCGCCATTAACGAAGCCCTTTCAAGATTTCTTCAAAAACTGGAAGACATGGAAGAACTCCGGAGGTGAAAAATTACTAAGAATAAGGAACTAATTCGAACCTGTGGGTTGAGGCAAAGAGTTTATTCATGCTCATTCACTCAAGGTCTATAGAAAACTTTCCCTGAGTATTAAATTTTTGAGGTTTTCCAATTGACACCCTCCACCTATCGAAAGCAGCTTTACTCAACCATTGAACCTGATAATGTTCCTGTAGTGACGGAGCTTCCGCTGCAGCAGCTGCAAGCTGGGAGGCCATTTTATAATCTTTGCTGTTGTCACTGTGGTGGTAGACAAAAGCGGCATGAAATTTATCTATAGGTTTTAAATCATTCTCCTGCTTACAGATTTCCTTTACCTGCTTCAGTCTCTTTTTATCTCTAGGATTCAGTTCACCTAAAATGTAGGATTTGAGCTGCATTCGATCTTTCTGATCGGTTTCATATGCATATTTTAATTTTTCACTGCTGTTGCCATCCTCAAGAATAGCTTCATCATACGGACGTAACAAGGAGGCAAGAACCCCTGCTAAACATACTGCAAGCATCAAAAGTGGGGTCTTAAACTTTTTGGGATTGATCGTCTTAAAAATGGAAATGATTCCTAACAGAATTAAAAAGACCAACAGCAGCAAAATAATAGCTATTAAAAGAAATTCAAAGGACTCAATCCTATATGAAAGAAAGGTTACAACGATTAAAGAGATCAGGAAAATTAAATTTCGTTTCATATTAAAAAACCTTTTGTTATCATAAAGACGATTTTAGAAATGCAAAGTTGCAGGTGTTCTGAAAATGAAGCAGGAATCACGATAATTTCATAAGTAAATGAATAAAAACGTTGTTTCATTCAGCTCGTGATTCCAAATCCTCAAAGGCAGATTTTGTTTTTGCAGAACTTAATTCTAATATAAACATCTAATTTTAATTGACTGGACTCGATATGCACACCAGAAATTCAAAAAGTCCTGTCATAATCACATATATCTACTATTTTAGCACCTCATTTAAATTTTAAAATCATGAAAGACCTAATTGAAAACATCCAAAGTACCTTTGAATCCTTCCAAACGGATGCCAACACGCAATTGCAAGACGGAAATAAAAGTGCAGGAACACGAGCAAGAAAATCATCATTAGAATTAGAGAAACTTCTAAAAGAATTCCGCAAAGCTTCTATAGCGGAAAGTAAAAAGTAATTATTCTTCAGCCCCTAATGAAAACTGCTAATAATTAGGGGCTTTCAAAAGAGCTTACCTTAAAATAAGAAAAGTTTTTTCTCCTAATAAAATGCAGATTTTGGTTATTTTAGAAAGATTCAGTACTATACCTCGTCTAAACTGGAGGAGTTGATACTACTGGTAAGTTGACATTTATAAAAGGAACATTTTTGTCGGAAAAAAAGGAACCTTATATTAAAAGAGAATAGCCCTTACAAAATGTCATTTAAAATAGTTGGTTGTTATTTATTTGACAAAACATTCTAAGGAATGCAGTTTTTATGAAATAAAAATGGCGGACTTTTGAGCCCGCCATTTATTAAAAGATTATCTTTTTAAAATTTGTACCCCAACCCAATGGTCAGAGAATTAACTCTTGACTTTACATCACTAGGCATCCCCTCTACATCCCCAATCCGATTTGTAAGCTCCAGGGAGTAACGTGCCTGTAACTGGAAGTCTTCTGTGATTTCGAATCCAGCACCAAATGTTACATCCAGACCAAAAGCATTTATTTCATCCCCTGTGTCCTCCAAAATAATACTGGCCTGTGGACCCGCCAAAAGGTTAAACGCAGAGTCTCCTACATAATACTTAGCCAAAACAGGAATGAACAAGATACCTTCGGAATCTTGAACTTTCCCATAATTCACCCCGGGTTGAAGAGAAAAATCGGACGATAATTTAAAATCAGCAAAGGCTCCAAGATAAAAACCAGATTCGCTAACCGAAGCATTGAATCCTTCATAACTTGAAGAAACATTCAGGTTTAAATAACCAGCAGTCAATCCAAAGTCAGCAGACTGAGAAAAAGCCTGGGCGGACATAAAAATTCCGCAACATAAAAGAATAATTTTTTTCATAAGGTTGTTTAGAATATAATGTGAATGTAATAATTTTTTGTTAAAAAATTTATCCGCCGAAAATAATTAATTACAAAATATTCCTTGAAGAACTATA
Source organism: Salinimicrobium sp. WS361 (assembly GCF_050750585.1). Taxonomy (NCBI): domain Bacteria; kingdom Pseudomonadati; phylum Bacteroidota; class Flavobacteriia; order Flavobacteriales; family Flavobacteriaceae; genus Salinimicrobium; species Salinimicrobium sp. WS361. Next base: position 229,656 of record NZ_JBOJLM010000003.1, on the reverse strand, counting down.
AGGTTATATTATTTATAAAGTGGAATGGATAGACCACAGGGATAAAAATGTTCTGGAAGTAAAGACTTCTAAATAAAGTTTAAGTTCCTCTTTAAACGGGCATATGATACGCATGAACTTCTAAGTTATATAACTGGCTAATTTACGATGCAACCTATTTCAGATAAAGGTTACCATAGGTCAACAATAACTAATACAAAGCATTTTCTGACCATGGGATGGATTCTGGATCAGCCAACAAAATGAACCTTTTTTGCACTGCTAAAACTTCAAAAAAGTTTGAAGGGCAATAAGAATTTATATCGTTCTACTACTGTAATTAATTGATTTTAAATGGTTAAATTTGTTTCATGACGAAAGGGATCCATTAGAAGAAGGTTCACAATTCGGTCAACAAAATTAGGAAGGTTCTTAGAACACCTGTTTTTACAGGGGTTTTGAAGTGGGTTCATGATCCTGTCGAGGTCACTAAATAAAATCCCAATAAGCTCATTATAAAGCTGTTGGGATTTTTTGTTTTCCACTATCTCCACACCTACAATTTACAATCCGGAATAACTTATATTCTTCTTCCCTCCTGAACAGGTCATTTCACCCTCTCTTTACCGTAATATGAAATCCTCTTCATCTGTCTTGATATTTTATTTATCTGATGTTTTTTTAACAGAACTAAATATTACATTTGATCGTGAAAATGATCAAAACCCTGTTTATCGTTAACCATAGGATTTTCCTGCTCCTGCTACTTTTAAGCAGTAGTAACAGCCTTTTTTCTGCCAATTGGGAAGATCTTATTCCGCAGGAAGTTTTAGAAGACTCATTTGAAGAACAGGTAGACGATCTTTTTGAGTCAATCCTGCCAAACCATAAGAACCCGGTTTTTGTAATTGCAGGGTTTGGAGTTGCTGAAGATTTTGATGCCCGTATTCACAATCACACTATAACCTCCCTCAGTTATATTAAACGCTCCCGCTATATACTTCCGGTATTGGGTCTCAAAAAGGTCATTTTTCCTTTCCATGTTTTTTTTTAAAGTTTAAGTTTCAGCTTTACGGAAGGAAATGTTCCGCCTATACAGTGTCACCTACAACCGGTAGACACCCTAAGTCAATACCTGAATTTTAAAAAATAAAGAAAATGAAACTAGATATCATCATTGTAGATTTTGCCCTTGTGGCAGCAATATTTGTCCCTTACCTCCTATTTATATTGATTGGAAGAAAGGCAGTAAAAAAACTAAAAGAGAAATTTTCCGAAGTGGCGAAAAAGCATCAGTTAAGTTTCGACGAAAAAACTATATGGAATAACAACATTGTGGGGCTTGATAGAAAAAGTGCTAAAATCCTGTTTGTTCAAAAAAGGAAATCAGGAATATTGGCAGAAATTATAGATCTCAGGGAAGTCACAAAATCTGAAGTTCTCAAACATGTGCAGACCGTAAAAGTCGACCAACGGACAGAAGATATACTACAAAAGCTTGAGCTGAGATTACAATTGCACAATGGCTGTGAGCAGATTTTAGGCCTCTACGACTGTGAAGAAAGTTACGCGCAGGACTATGAGCTAAAAAATGCGGAGAAATGGAATGCAATCATTAATTCGGTCGTCGTATTTCGTCCAACAATTAATTCTGCGGCATAACGCATTCAGGAGAAGAGAAACTTCCCGAAAGTTCTCTTCTCTTTTTTGCTAACCTTTAGGAGCTAACTTAATTTTAAAATATTAATGATACTACAGTTTTTATTATTGATTGCCGGACTTCTGTTACTGATCAAAGGCGCCGACTGGCTTGTGGAAAACTCTTCTGCCTTTGCCCGCAAAAAAAATGTTTCTGATCTCGCCATAGGCCTCACCATTGTTGCTTTTGGCACCTCGGCACCCGAACTTGTGGTGAACGTGGTTGCGGCGCATCAGGGTCATGAGGATATTGTGTTTGGAAATGTGATAGGAAGTAATAACTTCAACCTCTTTTTTATACTTGGCGTAGCAGGACTCATTTCCCCATTGCTGGTACAACAAACAACGGTTTGGAAAGAGATCCCAATTTCGCTTCTGGCCGCAGTCGTGCTTTATTTCCTGGTCAATAACTTCTTTTTAGATGCTGAAGGAATCTTAGGTAGGGGCGATGCTGTTATCCTCATCCTGTTCTTTCTGGCCTTCCTCTTCTATGTATATACTCAGTTAAAGGATGTGCCTTCAACTTCACCTGTAGCGGTAAAAGAGATCTCCAATACCAGGATCTTTGGTTTTATTGCGCTGGGTCTTGCAGGACTTATTATTGGAGGAAGACTTGTGGTAGAAAATGCCATGGATATCGCCTCAAGCCTGGGAGTGAGTGAAAAGATAATCGGGATCACCATAGTTGCTGCCGGAACTTCTTTACCCGAACTCGCTACTTCAGTAATTGCAGCATTTAAAAGGAATAATGATATAGCTGTAGGGAACATCGTGGGTTCAAACATCTTCAATATTTTCTTCATATTAGGCTTAAGTGCCCTGGTTAAACCTATTGGGTACGATATAGTTTTCAACACAGATCTTTACCTGTTGTTTGGAGGTACTATTCTGCTGTTCCTGTTCATGTTCCTGGGCGGTAAAAGGAAACTTGAAAGATGGGAAGCCGGGGTTTTGCTGCTGTTGTACCTCGCCTACACTACTTACCTGGTACTTAATGAACTGTAGATCTTTAGCACCAAAAATTAATTACTGAATATGAAGAAAAAGAAAATGCCAATGCACTGGAAGATCCTTATTGGGATGAGCCTGGGCGTTATTGCCGGCCTGGTTTTATCACAGTTCAACTGGGGGCCTTCTTTTGTGCGGGATTGGATAAAACCTTTTGGAAACATCTTCATTAACGCGCTTAAACTTATTGCCGTACCGCTTATCCTCGCCTCTTTGATCAAAGGAGTGTCCGATCTTAAAGATCTCACTAACCTCTCAAAAATGGGCTTTCGCACGGTCTTTACTTTTATTCTAACCACTGTCACCGCAGTAAGTATTGGCCTGTTACTGGTCAATCTTATCAAACCTGGGGCTTCAATTTCTTCGGAAACAAGAACAGATCTTTTGTCCAGCTATGAAACTGAAGCCACCTCAAATATCGATAAGGCATTTGCGCAACAAGAAACAGGACCTTTGCAGGGGCTGGTAGATATAGTTCCTGAAAACTTCATGAGGGCCGCCGCCGATAACCGAAACATGCTGCAAGTGATCTTTTTTGCACTGTTTATTGGCGTTCGCCTCATCCTTATCCCTGCGGAAGCGGCAAAACCTGTCAAGGATTTCTTCGATGGATTTAATGAGGTCATTTTAAAGATGATCGATATTATCATGCTCGCGGCACCGTACGGAGTATTTGCACTTCTGGCAGCATTGATCGTAGATTCTCCCAGTACCGACCTTTTTGCCGCACTGGGAATGTACGCTCTAACGGTGGTTTTTGGTCTCATAATTATGATAGGCGTGTATGGCCTGATGGTCTACCTGTTTACCAAAAGATCTCCTTTAGCTTTTTACAGGGGAATTGCCCCTGCTCAGCTTCTGGCATTTTCTACCAGTTCAAGCGCAGCCACGCTTCCGGTTACTATGGAAAGGGTGACCGATCATCTGGGAGTGCCAAAGGAAGTAGCAAGTTTTGTGCTTCCTGTGGGCGCCACAATAAATATGGATGGCACCAGTCTTTACCAGGCTGTGGCGGCAGTTTTTATCGCCCAGGCCTTTGGTCTTGACCTTTCCCTGGCTACACAGCTGGGGATAATTGCAACTGCCACCCTCGCCTCCATAGGATCGGCTGCTGTTCCGGGTGCCGGAATGGTGATGTTGGTGATAGTACTCGCACAGGCGGGAATCCCCGAAGCCGGACTTGCCCTCATCTTTGGAGTAGACCGCCCACTTGATATGTGTAGAACAGTGGTGAACGTTTCGGGAGACGCGGCTGTTTCCTGTGTCGTCGCACAATCTATAAGTAAACCCGTTGAATCTATAAACGTTGTACCAAAATTTAACCCGTAGGTTATTTCCCGGGGATTCAGCCTTTCTGCTTACTGAACAAAAAGCCCAGGGGTTTTAAAATGCCTACATGATTAAAAATAACTGTGACCATAGCCATTACGGGAATAGCCAGCACCATTCCCACAAGGCCCCAGATTACTCCTCCAAGAATAACAAACACGATAACAAAGAATGGGTGCAGCCCAACTTTATCTCCAACCACATAAGGCTGTAGCACATAACTTTCCAGGAATTGAGAAACCGTAAAGGTGACCACGATTCCCCAGAGTACGTCAATATTTCCCGAAGTAAGATATCCAAAAACCATAGCCATGGCAAAACCTATTATATTGCCAACCCACGGAATGAGAGTGAGAACAGAAGCAATAACTCCTACCAGCAGGTAGTTATGTACACCCGACAATCCCAGCCCCACAGTGTACAGCACTGCCAGGATAGCCATTAAGATCAACCTGCCTATCAGGTAATCCTGAACCCTTTTTGCAGAAGACTCCAATACCTTTCTGGCCTTTGTTTTCTTCTGCGCTTTAAAGTACGATAGGATAAATTCTATAAAATGCCTCCGGTAGTAAAGAAGAAAGAACATATAAATAAATGTAATGAGATAAGTTCCCATAAAGTTGAGGGAAGATCTTAAAAAAGAAAGCGCTTTAGCCGCTTCTACCATTTGGTCTTCAAAAAATGGTAAGGAGCCGGCTGAATAATAATCCTGAAGTGAAGCCTTATCAAGGGGAGTATGCTCAAACAGGAAGCTTTTAAAATTTTCAATCTCAGGCGTCATTGCCTGCTTAATTATCGGCCACTCATTAAAGAAACTCTGTATCTGCATTGAACAAAGGATCAAAAAAGCCAGCGAAAAAATGAAGATAAGCAGAGTGCCAAGCATAGAAGAGACTCCTCTGTGGTGAATAATTTGTTCCAGTTTCCGCGTGGCAGGAAGCACCACTAATGCCAGCACCAAAGCTAGAATAAGAGGAGCCAGAAAACCCTTCGCAGCTGCCAGTCCCAAAAAAAAGAAGTAGAGCCCTAACACGAGCATAAATACTTTCACACCAATCGTAAACCCTCTGCTCATAAAATCTTATTTTAAGTCTGCTCCCTATTTTTTTCTGAAAATATATCTCTCTTTTAGAACCCGCTCCAAACAGCGCTGTAAGTTCAGAAACCTGTTACTAAGGAAGCTAAGCTAGAAAAGGATTTGCTTTATAATCTGGATTTTACATTTTTTTAACTGCTTAAATGTCATTTGATTAAAGGCTAAATCATCATATCCGCCTCCGCCTGTTAATTGAATATTATTTTCCCCTAATTCTTTCTTAAACTTCTTGCAATCGGCCATTGTAGCGGGTAAATTTAAACGGAAATGAATTTTAAAAATATAAATTTTTTACCCTGAAATACCCTTTTTGAATGGTAAAATGGGAAATGACCGAAAGAGAAATTGAAAACAATGGAAGGAAAGATTGAAGAGCTTGAACAAGTAAGAACTGAAGTTGAGAAGCTCCAGGCCAGTGATGAGAATTTCACAAATAAACTCATGCAGCTTCTCGACAGGACCACCAGCCGATTAAGCGAAGTTGATGACCAGCAGGAGATCAACTGGACAGCTAAGAGTTTCGATATTCTTATGGATATCAGAAACCACAAAGTTCAGGAAAATGAGACCGATCAAAAAGACCTTGCACTTACTTATTTAAAAGAAGCTCTTGATTCGGTGATCATTCGGGAAAAAAATTACCTGAAGTAGCTCCCGTTAAAAGTTCCTTAGAACATGCTGCAAAATGCCATTTTTAAGAAGTATTTCAGTAATAACAATTTAAACCACAAAGATCATGAAACATATAAAAATCCTCCGGCTGGTATTAAGCCTCAGCTTTATTGTAGTCTTCAGTAGTATAGCTACTGCACAGGATCTTACTCAGAATTCAAATAATCCGCAAATGGAAATGGCGGCAAAGGAGAGGGTGCAAAAATGGGAAAGAGAACTTTCTTTAAGGGCTAAGCAGGCTTTACTAATGGAAAAGAAATTTGTGGAATTTGATATTAAACGCGAAAAACTGTGGAAGGACAATATTTCGGAAGAAGAAAGGCTTGACCGACTTAAGAACCTGAAGATACTGGAGACCAGGGAAATCAGGGATATACTTACAAAACCACAGTTTGATCGCTATTTACTCGTCCTTGAAGAAGAAGCTGAAGGAACTGCCCCACCCCAAGACAACGGAAAATAATTCCTGAAGTTTACTTCGGAAAAAATCAGTTTTCAGTAATAAGACGAAGGAAAATAGCAGCAAATGGAGTCTCAAAAATGCCATTTTTGAGCCCTTTTTCTTTCAGCAATAAATTTTCCTCTCACAACTTTCATCCTTAATTTTGAAGAAAACCCAGCTTATGCAGAAAAAGAAACTCGGAAGAACCAATTTAGAAATTTCCCCCATAGTCTTTGGCGGAAACGTCTTTGGCTGGACGCTTGATGAAAAAGAATCCTTCAAAATACTTGACCAGCTCTTTGAAAAAGGCTTCACCACTATAGACACTGCCGACTCCTATTCACACTGGGCACCCGGAAATAAAGGCGGTGAAAGCGAAACTATAATTGGCAACTGGCTGAAAGAAAGAGGTAACCGGGAAGACCTTATTATTGCAACCAAAGTAGGCTCAAATCCAGGAAAAGAAGGACGAGACGTTTCCAGAGATTACATTGTTAAAGCGGCCGAAGATTCGCTACGACGCCTGCAAACAGACCATATTGATCTCTATTTCACACATTGGGACAATGAAAATACACCCGTAGAAGAAACGCTTCGGGCTTACGAGCAGCTTATCGAGCAGGGAAAAGTGCGGCATATAGGTGCTTCAAATCTCTCTCCTCAAAGGATCTCAACTTCCTTAGAAAAAGCCGGGGACGGCGGACTTCCAAAATATGAAGTCCTGCAGCCCGAATACAGCCTTGTTGAAAAAGCCAAATTTGAAGAAGAATACAAACCCATTGCCGAAAAGAACGAGCTGGGCGTAATCACTTATTTTTCGCTCGCCAGCGGCTTCCTCACCGGAAAATACCGTAAAAAAGAGGATCTGCAAGGTGCACGCGAAGAAATGGTGAAAAAATACTTCAACGAAGAAGGATTGGGTAAGCTAAAAGTACTTGACGAAATTTCTAACAGCCACGGAGTGTCTAACGCTACTGTGGCCCTGCGATGGTTAATGCAACGCCCGGCGATAACCGCACCCATTGCAAGTGCCACCCGGGAAAGTCACTTAAAGGCTTTTGAGGAAGCAGTAAACCTTCAGCTTTCAGCAGAAGAAATGGAAAAACTAAGTAAGTAACTTTCAAGTTTTCTTACACTTCATCAGGTTAAGAATTACTAAAACCGGCATCTAATATGATGCTGAATGGGAGCAATGTTTAGAGCAAGGCTTTTTTTCTCTTCCGAAGAAAATTCTCTTATAATCGGGTTTTCTGAAACAAGATTTACTGCGGGATTTCGTACCTTTAAAAGACGAATTTGACGGCCCAATCAAATTCATTTATTAAAGTTTTTCGGGAGAAAAATTTATCTCTTGAACATTATGAAACCCATTGCTTTACTTTACTCGACAGTAGATGGGCAGACCAAAAAGATCTGTCACTTCCTGGCGGAATATCTACAACAAAAAAATCACCCTATCTACCTTTGTCCTATCGACTCGTTTAAAGAGGAACTTTCTAATTTTAAGTCCGTCGTTATTGGAGCCAGCATCAGGTATGGAAAACACAGGCCTGAAGTAGGAAAATTTATTTCAGAAAACCAGCAAGTCCTGGAAAAGCTGAATGCTGCTTTTTTCTCTGTAAATCTCGTGGCACGCAAGGAAGATAAAAACTCGCCCAAAACCAACCCATACTTTATCAAATTCCAGGAGGAAGTTCCCTGGAAACCCAATCTTGCCGCAGTATTTGCAGGAAGTCTCGATTACAAAAAATATGGTTTTTTTGACAGGATAATGATCAAAGCCATCATGAAATTCACCGGCGGCCCAACCAAAACGCCAAAACCTATAGAATATACCAACTGGAAAAGGGTTCAGGAATTTGCAGAACAACTTAGCGCCCTCCAACAGAAAACCTAGGTGCAATCCGCAGAGAAAGTCACAGGTTAAAGCAAAATGAATTCCAAAAAAGGGTACTTAAAAATGCCATTTTTGGCACCCTAGAAATTCAGAATTACACTTTTAGAAGTGGAAAATGTCAATCGGTACTTTTCTCCTAACTTCCGATTTTGTCTTTTAGCTCTTGCAGGTTAACAGTAGATTGTTCGCCGCTCGTCATGTCTTTCAGGGTAAACTGCCCGTCTTCTATTTCTTTGGTTCCCGCCAGTACTACAAAAGGAATTTCCCGTTTGTTGGCATGGTTCATCTGCTTCTTCATCTTGGCTTCTTCCGGATAAAGCTCGGCTGCAATTCCGCCAGCGCGCAATGCTTTTATGGCCTTAAGACAATACAGGCTCTCTTTGTTTCCGAAGTTGATGAACAATGCCCTCACATTTCCGGCTACGGTTTCAGGAAATAGGTCGAGTTCTTCGAGCACAAGGTAAATTCGGTCAAGCCCAAAAGAAATTCCAACACCACTCACCCCGCTCATTCCGAAGATCCCGGTGAGGTCATCATACCTTCCACCTCCGCCAATGCTACCCATGGCAACACCTTTTGGCGCTGAGACTTCAAAAATGGCACCTGTATAGTAATTTAAGCCGCGGGCAAGGGTAACGTCGAGATCGAGATTTGCCTCATAAAGCCCAAGTTCGGCAAGCGCATTATTGATGAATTCGAGTTCTTCAATTCCTTTTTTGCCAATTTCAGAAGTTGCTAAAATGTCTTTTAGAACCTCAATTTTTTCTAAAAAACTTCCGTGTAAATCGAAAACTCTCTGGATCTTTTCAATTGCTTCCGAAGAAATTCCTTTTTCCTGCATTTCCTTCTTTACACCATCCTCGCCTATTTTGTCGAGCTTATCTAAAGCAACCGTGAAATCTATAAGTTTATCAGATTCTCCAATGACTTCAGCAAAACCTGAAAGCACCTTGCGGTTGTTCATTTTTATGGTCACTCCTTTTAGACCCAAAGAAGAAAAAACGGCATCATACAGCTGCACGAATTCTACTTCCTGCCACAGGCTGTCACTGCCCACCACATCGGCGTCACACTGAAAGAACTCTCTAAAACGCCCTTTTTGAGGCCTGTCTGCTCGCCACACCGGCTGAATCTGGTAACGCTTAAAAGGAAATTCGAGCTCATTTCTATGCTGCACCACATAACGGGCGAAAGGTACTGTAAGGTCGTATCGCAGGGCTTTTTCGCTTATAGAAGAGGTGATCTTAAGGCTGTCTTTTTGGTTAAAAGCCTCCTGATTTGCCTTTTTAAGGAAATCTCCTGAATTAAGGATCTTAAAAATGAGCCTGTCGCCTTCATCGCCATATTTCCCCATCAAGGTCTCACTGTTTTCAAAGCTGGGGGTTTCTATAGGCTGAAATCCGAATTTCTCGAACTGCTCCCGAATTGTTTGCATTATAAAATTTCTTTTCGCTACTTCGGAAGGAGAAAAGTCACGGGTTCCTTTGGGTATAGAAGGTTTTTGGGCCATTTTTGATCTTGTTCTTTAAGGCACAAATATCTGAAAAATAAAAAGAATCCCGAAGAAGGATTTACTCTGTGTTTTGTAACAACAGCCGGCGAAATGCGTCTAACTCCTAAACTGAAACTTCTGTATGTTTCCACTTTTTAAAGAAAACTTTCGAATTGCCTTCTTTTCAATTAAAAGTCAGGTACTAAGAACTGTGCTCACCGTGATGATCATAGCTATTGGGATCACTGCGCTTGTAGGCATTTTAAGTGCGGTTTCGGCACTTGAGAACACCATAACCAGCGATTTTGCTTCTATGGGAACCAATACTTTCAACCTGCAACGTTACGATTCCCAGATACGGGTAAATGGCGGAGAAAGAGACAAGGTAAACCCGATTATTAGCTATCGGGAAGTGAAGGAATTCAGGGACAATTACGAATTCCCACAAACGCAGGTGTCTATTTCGTTTACCGGAACTTCGAGGGCAGAGCTTAGGCATGAAAGTGAAAAAACCGATCCGGAAGCCAGTGTTTTGGGGGTAAATGAGAATTATGTCTCTAACTCGGGGCTTAGTGTAGAAGAAGGCCGGGATTTCAGCATTTTTGACATTGAGAACAATAACAATGTAGCAATTATTGGCGCCGATGTAAAAAATGGCATCCTTGAAGGAATGAATCCGCTGGATAAAATTATATCCATCCGCGGGGTGAAATTCCGGGTGATTGGGGTGCTGGAGTCAAAAGGATCTACCTTTGGGAACAACCAGGATCTTAGGGTACTTATTCCGCTGCAGGTGGCCAGGTCAATGTATACCCACTCTAATATTAACTACAATGTGAGCGTGCGCGTGGAGGACCAGGAGATGCTCGAAGGGGCCCAGGACGAAGCGATTATTACCTTTAGAAATGTTCGCGGACTCAATCCTGTAGAGGAAAATAATTTTGGTATTGCCAAAAGTGACGATCTGCTTAACCGTATTTTTTCAATCACCCAGTATCTTAACATCGCTGCGTGGGTAATCTCTATCATTACTATTTTTGGATCTTCTATTGCCCTTATGAACATCATGCTCGTTTCGGTAAGTGAGCGAACCCGGGAAATTGGGGTGCGAAAAGCTTTGGGTGCCAAGAAGAATACCATTGCTTTTCAATTCTTTATGGAAACCCTTATCATTGGGCAAATGGGTGGGATTATCGGGATTATCTTCGGGATTCTAATTGGGCTAATAGTATCTACTTCTGTAGGCTTCGATTTCACAACGCCGTGGATGGCTATTATTTGGGCTACCGCAATCACTATTATTGTTGCTGTTTTAGCCGGTAGTTATCCTGCAGCCAAAGCAGCTAAACAAGACCCTATAGAATCGTTGAGATACGAGTAAATCGAGTTATGAGTTGTGAGTTTTGAGTTATGATAAACTCCGAACCCTTCAACTCTTAACCAAGGTTCAGGTGTTTTTCAAAGAAGTTGTACAGGTCTCCTTTTGTGATCACTGCTCCCTGCTGAATAAGCGCAAAAATATCCTTGTTGCGGTCGTCGCTGATATTCTTTGAGGAAGTATAAAGGGAAACACGATCATCCATCAGGTTTTGCTGCAACCACGCATATCCATGTCTTGTAGTAACATCTACTGCTTCATTCTTTACCTCTATGGCAATAAGGTTTATGGTAAGTTCGGTAACCTTGAATAAATAGATCTGGTTAGGCGAGAAATGCTCCAGGTATTCAGCTTTATTGAGTACTCCTTCCCACACCAGGTCACTAAACACATCCAGTTCCTGCTCTGCCACTTCAGGTTTATTGGTTTTTATCTCCTTCCACTCCTCTCCTGTTATGGACTGGCTGGCCAAAAAGTTGATAAATTCCTGCTGCAACTCTTCAAATTGCTCTTTTGTTAATCGGGCGTACTTCATTCTGAGGGTTTAATGTTTAAGGTTTAATTTTCTAAGATCTTTTTTATTAACTCTGAATTTTTAACCATTAACCAAATAAAAAGCCCACTTCGTTAGAAGCAGGCTTTATATAATATTTGTTCAGCAATTAAGCTTGTGCTTCAGCTACAACTTCAAAGCTGTAGTTAGTAACTACTTCACGGTGAAAACGCAAAGTCGCTTCGTACTGACCTAATCTTTTGATGTTACCACCTGCAATAGAGATGTATTTCTTGTCGATATCAACACCTTCTTTTGAAAGCGCTGCAGCAAGATCGGCATCGGTTACAGATCCATAGATCTTATCACCTGCACCAGCTTTTGCTGTTAAAGTGATCTCTATGCCCTGTAGCTTAGCAGCCTGACCTTTAGCCTCGTCAATTTGTTTTTTCTCTTTGTATGAACGCTGCTTCAAAGTCTCTTCAAGGACTTTTCTTGCAGAAGGGGTTGCCAATACAGCAGCACCTTGAGGGATCAAAAAGTTTCTGCCGTAGCCCGGTTTTACCGATACAACATCATCTTTAAATCCTAATTTCTCTACGTCTTTCTTTAATATCAATTCCATAATAGCCCCTTTTTATTTTAGTAAATCGCCAACATAAGGCATTAATGCTAAATGACGTGCACGCTTAACGGCTACAGCCACTTTTCTTTGATACTTCAAAGAGGTTCCGGTTAAACGACGTGGCAACAATTTACCCTGCTCGTTTACAAAACTCATTAAGAAATCTGGATCTTTGTAATCAATATACTTAATCCCAGATCTTTTAAAACGACAGTATTTTTTTGTCTTGCTGGTCTCGATATTAAGAGGAGTAAGATATCTTATCTCTCCGTCTTTCTTTCCTTTAGCTTGTTGTTCAATTGATGACATACCTTACGCTTTTTCTTTGTTTCTGTTTCTTCTCTTTTCAGCCCAGGCTACAGCGTGCTTGTCTAACTTTACAGTTAGGTAACGCATCATACGCTCATCTCTGCGAAATTCAACCTCAAGAGGGTTAATAGCTTCACCAGGAGCGGTGAATTCGAAAAGGTGGTAAAATCCACTTTTCTTGTGCTGAATAGGATAAGCTAGTTTTTTTAGCCCCCAATTCTCTTTTGATATCATCTCGGCACCGTTAGAAACAAGAAAATCTTCGTATTTCTTAACTGTTTCCTTTATCTGGTCATCAGATAAAACGGGATTCAAGATGAAAACAGTTTCATAATGATTCATAAAAATTTACTTTAAATTTAATTGGCTGCAAAAGTAACACTAATCTTTCATATAACAAAAAAGAAACTACAGGGGTAAACTGCTTTTTTAATCGATGAAATGAGCTTTTTCTTTTTTTTATAATATTTTTTAATTATTATTGCTAATACTAACCTAATAATAAGTGTTAACCAAAACTAAGTGGAAGAAGTTATACTCAAATGTGCGGTCGTTGATGATTCCAGCTTACAAAGACTATCTATTGTAAAGCTAATTAAAGATCATCCCAATCTCAAGCTTGTGGCCGAATATAACAACGCCATTGAAACTAAGAACGGCCTCCTCGATACCGAAGTTGACCTTATATTTCTTGATATAGAAATGCCCATTCTTTCAGGTTTTGACCTATTGGATGACCTTCCCAATAAACCACAGATTATTTTTGTTACCGGGAAAACAAAATACGCATTTAAAGCTTTTGATTATGATGCAGTAGATTACCTACATAAACCTATCTCTAAAGACCGGTTCCTGAATGCTGCCTCAAAAGCAATAAATCTTTACCGGCTTAAACATGATGGTATCCCGCCAGAAGATGACAACTACATTTTTGTAAAGAGCAATTTGAAGAACCGAAAAGTTTTTCTCAATAAGCTGAAATATATAGAAGCACTTGGTGACTATGTGAAATTTGTAACCGAAAAAGATAATTTCGTGGTACTTGCCACTATGAAGTCTTTTGAGAATCAGTTACCCTCAAATAAATTCCTGAGAATTCACAAATCCTACATTGTAAACCTCGACAAAATTGAGCGTTACAACAGCAGGAATATTGAGATTGACAAACAACAGATCCCGCTTAGCAGGCATAAAAAATCAAATCTTATTGAAGCCTTAGCCGCAAATCAATAAGGATCTACATTAATTACTGTTTTCACACCCCTGTAAGCACCTATAGCTTTAAAGCTTTGCAAGATCCTGCCAATTAATTTCTTTGTCTTTGATAAAGACTGTCCCTGCGGAATTTTTACAAGAATATTTTTATAGTACTCGTTCCTTATTCTCGCTACCGGCGGAAATTCCGGTCCTAAAACATGCTCCCTAAAGGTATTTTTTAAAGAAAGGGCAAGCCAGTCTGCCCCCTCATTTACTCTCGAATAATCCCTGCCTTTAAGCGAAATCTTAATAAGCCTGTAGAATGGCGGGTACTTATAATTGCGCCGCTCTTCCAGCTGCTCTTTATACATCTCGTGATAACTATTGGTAGAGACCTGCTGCACGATTTGATGATGAGGATTAAAAGTCTGGATAAGAACCAGACCTCGCTTCTGGGTTCTTCCTGCCCTGCCCGCCACCTGCAACATTAATTGGAAGCTGCGCTCATGAGCCCTGAAATCGGGGAAGTTTAGGAGCGTATCGGCATTCATGATGCCAACCAGCCTCACATTTCTAAAGTCGAGACCTTTGGTCACCATTTGTGTCCCCACCAGGATATCGATCTTTTCTTCTTCAAAAGCCGAAATTATTTTCTCATATCCCTGCTTTCCACGGGTGGTATCAAGATCCATCCTACCTATTTTATGATCGGGAAAAAGTGCCTTTAGCTCAGTTTCCACCTGCTCGGTACCCAGACCTTTGGTAGAAAGTTCAGGGCTATCACAAGCCATACATTTTTGCTGCATAGCCATGTGGTAACCGCAATAATGGCAACGCAACTGGTTGCTATGACTGTGATAGGTCAAACTCACATCACAATTAGGACATTGGGGCGAATGGCCACAAGTGTTACATTCTAAAATTGGACTAAAGCCACGACGGTTCTGAAAAAGAATTACCTGCTCCTTATTCTTCAGGGTTTCTTTGATCTCTTCCAGCAGCCTGTCCGAAAAATGGCCTGTCATGCGTTTTTTACGGTGCTTCTCCTTAATATCCACGATCTCTATTTCGGGCAGCAGTACATCGCCATAGCGACGTGCCAGGTTCACCAGTCCGTATTTAGAGTGATCGGCGTTGAAGTAAGATTCCAGCGAAGGCGTGGCCGATCCCAACAACACTTTCGCATCCTGCAGTTTTCCCAGTACCACAGCTGTATCCCGCGCATGATATCGTGGCGCAGGGTCATATTGTTTGAAAGTAGATTCATGCTCCTCATCTACGATCACCAAACCTAAATCATGAAAAGGAAGAAAGATACTCGAGCGCACCCCAATCACTATACGTGCTGTTTCTTTATTTTGCAGCACACTTTGATACACCTCTACCCTCTCATTAACCGAATACCTGCTATGAAAAATAAGCACCTGCTCACCAAAATAATTCTGAAGTCTGGCAATAAGTTGAGCGGTAAGGGCTATTTCGGGCAGCAAATACAACACCTGCTTTCCCTGAGAAATGGCTTTCTCAATAAGCTTTACATAAATTTCGGTTTTTCCGGAGGAAGTGATTCCGTGGAGTAAACATACATCCTGCGATTCAAAAGAAGATTTGATCTCCTGTAAAGCCTTTTCCTGATATTCATTAAGCTGCAGGTTTTTTCCGTGGTTTTCGAGATCAAAGCTGAAGCGGGAAATTTCTAATTTAAGTTCTTCTAAAACACCTTTATCTATAAGAGATTTAATTACTGAAGCTGAAGCACCGCTTTTCCTAGCCAGTTCAGAAACTTTTACTGAATATTTCCCTTTGGCCGACTTTGCTGAGATCCCAAAAAGGGTAAAAATCACCTCCCTTTGTTTTGGAGCCCTGTTTAGATCATCAAGCAGTTCATGCATGGCTGCCTCCTCTAAATACCGGTCATGAAGTTTTACAAAGCGCTCAACTTTAGGCTTGTACTGCTCATATATTTCCTGGTTCACTACCGCCAGCTTTTTCTCCACCAAAGAATTAATTATTGGGAGCACAGTCTTTCTATCGAGCAGCTGGATAATTTCATTGATCTTTAAAGATGACTTGGTTTGCAAGGCTTCTACCAGCAAAAATTCGTCATCACTCAGCGCGTCGTCATCAATTTCGACATCTTTTGCAAGCTGCACTATAGTTTCACTCTCCAAAAGAAAGGGACCGGGCAAAGCCGCCCGAAGCACCTCCCCTTCTGAACACATATAATAAGACGCCACCCAGCTCCACATTTTCAACTGGCCCGCTGTCACCAAAGGGGTTTTGTCGAGAATTTGCTCTATAGGTTTGGCCTCGTAGACTTCAGGAGGTCTTTGATGTACTTCAGAAACAATTCCCGTATAAATTTTTGATTTTCCGAAGGGAACGGCCACGCGCATCCCCGGCTTTAGAAATTGCGCCTCTTCTTTGCTAACGTTGTAAGTAAAATGCTTCTCCAGCGGAAGGGGTAAAATAACATTGATGAAAAAAGGCATTTTTGAGGCTTGTGTTTTAAGCAAAAATAAGAGGAATTAACTGCAAAAATAAACCATCCTGAAAAGAATGGTTTATTAGGTATTTTTTAATCAGAAATTATTATTCTGCGGCAAGAAGATCATCTTTAAGTCCGTCATCGGCTGGCCTGTTAGACAGCCAGATTCCAAAAAGGGCTTTTTTAAACTCTTTTCCTGTAACTACACCGCGCTCTTTACCGTTCTTGTATGCCACCACTCCTTTTCCGGGGAGGTAAACCAGGTCAAAAATGTCATTTTTCTGAATGTCTTCCTTAAAGAAGCCAAGTAGTTTATCAATTTCACCTTTAATAGGGGCAGTATTGCCGCCGGTAGAATTCTCAAAACCTTCGGTCACTGCATCTACCATTTTATCGCTGGTAATCAATTTCGAGACAATGTGAAGCCTTATAGCCATAGGCTTATCGGCATTCAATATCTCCTGGGCATTGTTGTTCTTTTTGTCGAGATAAAGTGCGGCAGCGTAGAGGTCTATCCAAAGTTTTTCCCTCACACCAGCCCCGTTAAGGTAGAGTGTATGGTCCTGGAAATTTTGAGTAGCGGGAAGTACTACTCCTCCAACCTTTTTTTGAGCCACCGCTGTAGAGGATACCACTACAGCCACTAATAATAAAAGCAGTTTTTTCATAGATTCTTGTTTGTTAAAGATTACTTTTTGTTCCTTTTCAGCTTCATCAAAGAAGCATTGAGTTCAAAACCCAGCAACAATATATTAGAATTTATCCATATATAGAACATTAAGATCAATAATGCTCCAATAGAGCCGTATAATTCGTTATAAGCTGAAAAGTTTTCAATATACAACCCAAATAGATAGGTATTCAGTAAAATAAAGATCGTACAAAAAAAAGCTCCTATCGAAAAGAAACGGCTTAGCCTACTTTCTTTGGTTCCAAAATAATAAAGTATGGCTATGGCCAGATATATCATTGTCGTGAAGATCACATACCTCCCCAAATTCGCCCAAATCACTGCATCGTTTACTACCTGCAGCACTTTAAGATCTTCGGTTAGGTAGGTAAGATAAACCCACACTACTACAGTAATAAGCAATAATAGCGCCAGAATTAAAGAAACGCCCACAGCAATAAAGTACTGTCTTATTATAGACCGGTTCTTTTTGGTGTGGTAAGAGAATTCAAAACCGGTAAATACTGCGTTGACGCCATTTGCCATAAGAAAAATGGACAACAAAAAAACTATGGAAAGTAATCCCCCTCTTTTCCTGGCCGCGATATCGTAAAAGATATCGTTAAAGAACTCACTGGTTTCGGGCGGAAGCAGGGAATCTACAAACGCCAGGAACTCGAGCTGGAAGTCGTCTATAAAATCTATGAAAGGAATCAGGTTTAGAATAAACAGCAGGAACGGGAAAAGCGCCATAAAGAAGCTGAAAGAAATAGCACTCGCCCGCGCCGAAAAAGTTCCCTTTACAATACCCGCATAAAAAATAATGTAGAGATCGTAAAGAGACAGACCTTCAAGCCCGGGCAGGACTATCTTTTTCGCATGGCTCGTCCACCAATAGGTAAAGCCTTCCTTTTTTTTAGCACTTGTTTTCTCGCCCTTACTCATTTACTACACAGCTTTTAAGCTGAGATCAAGGTTATAGACAGAATGCGTCAGGGCCCCGCTCGAGATAAAATCAACACCGCAATCGGCATATTTTCTGGCAGTTTCAAGGGTGATGCCGCCGCTGGATTCGGTTTCACAACGTCCTGCAATTAAAGTAACAGCCTCCCGGGTTTCGTTGTAATTAAAGTTGTCAAGTAAAATTCTATCCACTCCCCCGGCTTTGAGGATCTGCTTTATCTCATGAATATCCCTGGCCTCCACAATGATCTTCAAATTCAGGTTGTTGCTGGCAAGGTAGTCCTGAGTCTTTAGCACCGCAGTTTCTATGCCTCCCGCAAAATCTATGTGATTATCTTTTAGCATGATCATATCGTAAAGTGCAAAACGGTGATTTTCTCCCCCGCCAATCTTTACGGCCCATTTCTCCAGGGCTCTTATCCCTGGCGTGGTTTTTCTTGTGTCGAGTATTTTGGTGTGAGTGCCTTCAAGTTTATCGGCAAAAGTGCGGGTTTTAGTCGCTATGGCACTCATGCGCTGCATGGCGTTGAGCACAAGCCGTTCGGCTTTGAGAATAGATTGCGAAGCCCCGTCAATATAAAAAACAACATCTCCTTGCTTGATACTGCTGCCATCCTGCATCAACACCTCCATTTTCATTTGAGGGTCTACTTTTTCAAAAACGCGGCGCGCAAAATCGACTCCCGCAAGGATCCCACTGTCTTTAACAAGTAATTTCGCTCTTCCGCGGGCATTTGCCGGGATACAGGCCAGGGAACTGTGAT
This sequence comes from Salinimicrobium sp. WS361, assembly GCF_050750585.1. Taxonomy (NCBI): domain Bacteria; kingdom Pseudomonadati; phylum Bacteroidota; class Flavobacteriia; order Flavobacteriales; family Flavobacteriaceae; genus Salinimicrobium; species Salinimicrobium sp. WS361. The sequence goes on along the minus strand of NZ_JBOJLM010000003.1, from coordinate 211,156 downwards.
CGCCATCTCCTATATCTTCCCTTAAAGCATTTTCAATAATTAATTCAATTTCCTTTTCAAATTGTTCTTTTGAAATCATTGGAGTACCTATTTTTGCTAAAGTTACAAAGTAAACACTTAAATTTTACCATGACCATAAAATTGCTGACAATAGGAAAAACCGATGATAAGGCTTTGCAAAACCTCATTGATACCTATGTCAACAGGCTGGGATTTTACAACAAGTTTGAATTTGAGATCATCCCCGATCTCAAGAAGACCAAAAACCTTTCTGTAGACCAGCAAAAAACTGCGGAAGGTAAGTTGATCCTTGAGAAAGTGACTACTTCAGATGTTGTGGTATTGCTTGATGAAAACGGAAAACAATTCTCTTCGGAAGCTTTTTCAGAATATATTCAGAAGCGTTTAAACAGCGGCATGAAGCAGCTCATTTTTGTTATTGGCGGCCCTTATGGCTTTTCCGAAGAAGTCTATTCGCGCGCCGACGGAAAGATCTCCCTCTCAAAAATGACATTTTCACACCAGATGGTAAGATTGTTCTTTGTTGAGCAGCTATACCGGGCTTTTACCATTCTTAAAAACGAACCCTATCACCATAAATAACAGCATATGAAACTGGTTTTTGCCACTCAGAATAAAAATAAAGTAAAAGAAATACAGGCCCTGATGCCAAAAGGAATTGAGCTGCTTTCGCTTGAAGAGATTGGCTGCAGCGAAGATATTCCTGAAACTTCTCCTACTATTGAAGGCAACGCCATTCAAAAAGCCGATTATGTAAAGGAAAAATACGGTTATGACTGCTTTGCCGATGATACAGGGCTTGAAGTTGCAGCTTTGAACGGGGCGCCGGGGGTTTATTCGGCCAGATATGCAGGCGAAGAAAAAAGCAGCGATGCGAATATTGATAAATTACTGAAAGAACTTCAGAACAAAGGAGATCGCAGCGCCCGCTTCAAAACGGTCATTGCACTTCATTTTGAGGGGCAGCTTCACACCTTCACCGGAATTTGTTCCGGAAATGTCATTTTTGAAAGGAAAGGACTACAGGGTTTTGGCTATGATCCTGTCTTTCAACCCGAAGGAAAAGAGGTAACATTCGCTGAAATGGAGCTTTCAGAAAAATCTAAAATTAGCCACCGTGCACGCGCAACCCAACAACTCATTGACTTTCTTGCCTCAACGAAGCTGTAAATATAAATGTAATAAGCTGCTAACTAATCCTTACCTTTGCAGCTTATTAGATATGTATGAATAATTTTGAATTATTAGGATTGAATGATGCCCTGTTACAGGCAATTAAAGACATGGGTTTTGAAAACCCGAGCGAAGTACAGGAAAAAGCGATCCCAATTTTATTGCAGGAAGACACAGATATGGTGGCTCTTGCACAAACCGGAACCGGAAAAACCGCAGCATTTGGTTTTCCGCTTATCCAAAAGATCAATGTAGACAGTAGAAAGACACAGGGCCTTATTCTTTCTCCAACCCGAGAGTTGTGTTTACAAATTACAAACGAATTAAAGAATTACTCCAAATATTTTAAGGGCCTAAATACCGTAGCTATATACGGGGGCGCCAGCATTACAGATCAGGCTGCGCAAATCAAGAAAGGTGCACAAATCATTGTTGCCACTCCCGGCCGTATGCAGGATATGGTGAACAGAAGGCTGGTAGACATTTCGAACATCCAGTATTGTATCCTTGATGAAGCCGATGAGATGCTTAACATGGGATTCTATGAAGATATCACTGAGATCCTTTCGCACACACCTTCAGAAAAGAGCACCTGGTTATTTTCGGCTACCATGCCTAAAGAGGTTGCTACCATTGCAAAGAAGTTTATGCGCACTCCGGTAGAGATCACTGTAGGGACCAAGAATATGGGGACTTCAAATGTCTCTCATGAATATTACATTGTTAATGCCCGTGACCGTTATGCAGCTCTAAAGAGACTTGCAGATGCTAACCCTGATATTTTTTCGGTAATTTTTTGCCGTACCAAGCGCGACACCCAAAAGGTTGCCGAGCAGTTAATTGAAGATGGCTACAACGCTGCAGCCCTTCACGGGGATCTTAGCCAGAATCAACGTGACCTGGTGATGAAAAGCTTTAGGGCCAGACAAATCCAGATGCTGGTAGCTACAGATGTTGCTGCCCGCGGAATTGACGTTGATGATATCACGCACGTGATCAACTATCAACTTCCCGATGAGATTGAAACTTACACCCACAGAAGTGGCCGTACCGGTAGAGCCGGAAAAAGCGGGGTTTCTATGGTTATCGTTTCCAAAAGTGAAGTTCGTAAGATAAAAGGCATAGAACGCATTATTGGTCAGTCGTTTGAGAGAAAAGAAATCCCTGACGGAAGGGAGATTTGTGAAGTACAGCTCTTTCACCTTGCCAATGAGATTAGCAAGACCGAGATCAACCACGAGATTGACAAGTACCTGCCAAGCATAGCCGAACTTTTTGAAGGCCTTACCAAGGAAGAATTACTTAAAAAATTCTTTTCGGTTGAATTCACCCGATTCTTCAACTACTATAACAATGCGCAGGATCTAAATGCAAAAGGTTCTACTGAAGTTTATGAAGATGAAGGCGACAGCACAAGATTCTTTATCAACGTAGGTGCCAAAGACGATTTTGACTGGATGAGCCTGAAAGATTTCTTAAAGGCTACTCTTGATCTTGGAAGAGACGATGTAAACCGGGTGGAAGTAAAAGACAGCTTTTCATTCTTTAATGTAGACAGCTCAAAAGCTGAAGAAGTAATCAAAATTTTCCAGGATTTTAAACATAATGGTCGTCACATCAATGTAGAGATCACTAAAAAAAGTGCCGGAAAAGAACGCAGCGGTGGTGGCGGTCGTAAAGGCGGTGGCTATAAAGGAAGAGACAAAGGAGAACGCAGCTTTGACAAACCTTCAAGAGGAGGCGACAAAGGTCGAAGACGCTCATCTGATGCTCCTTCTTCCGGAGGAAAAAGAAGATCATCTGATGCAGGATCTGGCGGACGCAAGGGAAAGAAAAGCGGTAGCCGCAGCAGCAGCATTGAAAGTTCAATAAAAAGGAGAAGATCAAAAAAGTAATCTCGAAATAGCTTTTTTGGTACAGTTTTTTCAAAGTACCAAAAAAGCTTAATCCATAGCATGAAAAAGTTTTTAGCCCCTCTCTTCCTGCTTTTCAGTTTCGTGGTTTTTGGCCAGGAAACTACTGTGGTCTCAGGTAAAGTTCTTAATGCAGCCAACGACGTTCCTATTGAGAATGCACATATTGTAAACCTCAACCAGGTAATTGGCGCCGTCTCTGCTGAAGATGGACATTTTAAAATCCAGGCCGAAGTAAATGACACCCTGTATTTCTCTTACCTCGGATTTAAATCGATACGGGTAAGGGTTACCAATGACTGGCTTAAGTACGGGGAGGTAAAGGTAAAAATGACCGAACTGGGAATCGCTTTGGAAGAAGTGGTTGTAAGCCCAATACAGTTAACAGGTTACCTGGAGATTGACGCTAAAAATATTCCAATCTATGAAAATTACCGCTACAGCATCTCTGGGTTAAACCAGGGATATGAAGGAGGAGAGTACAGCCCCAATGCCCTTTCAAGAGCTTTGGGTGCCGTCTTTAATCCGGCCGATGCGTTGTACAACATCTTTGGACGCCAGCCCAAACAAATGAAAAAGCTACGTGAAATGAAGCAGGATGATAAGATCCGGAATCTTTTGCAAAGCAAGTTTGACAGGCAAACCCTTATGGCCGTTTTGGGAATAAACCGAATGGACATAGATGAAGTGCTGCGTCGCTGCAACTACTCTACCGACTTTATAAATAACGCAAACGATTTGCAGATACTGGATGCGATGAGCGGCTGTTACGAGGAATACAAGGTTTTGAACCGATAATAAATTTCAAAAAGAGGTTCCAAAAATGCCATTTTTGGAACCTCTTTTTTTATACTTGATTTGTAACAGGTAGAAGTAGAATTTAAAACACCTCCTGTAAACCTTCAGCTTTAATTTAATTTATTCCTTTCCAGGTGAGTCTTCAGGTTATATAAACCTGCTTCAAAATGCTTCCCTAAAGCACGTTCCATTCCGTAGAAAAGCATAATCACAGAGGCGGGAAACTTATGTCCTCCCTTTACTCCCCACACCATTTTAGTGCGGTTGGAATCCATTTCTTTAACAGCTACATAAAGAAGGGATAAAGATTTATAGGGTTTAATGAACAGCAGTTGGGTCTCCAGGACCTTTCCTTCCTTTATCTTCACGATCTTTTGTATGCCTTCAATGTTATTGCGCCCTTTCCAGTAAGAAGTTGCTCCAACTTTACCGTCTTCCCCTTTAAATTTGATCACCACTTTTGGATCATCAAGATACCAGGGAATCCACAGCGGTTGTTTTTTTAACTGGCGTACAAACGCATATACTTCAGCTTTAGGACGATTGATCACCACCGTGCGGCTTACGTTGTATTCTTTCTTTGCCCACGCATGTAAAAATGCCACAAAGGTGATAATGCCAATGATGACATAAAAGAAAAGAGTCATATTCTTTAACTATAGGGACCTAAAAGTAAATAAATTTATTGTGTTGCCTCAAAGCGCGTAAGAATTTCGGCATAATTTTTCAAATTCTTCCTTGCCCAATCAATCTGTTTCATCACCTGCTCCTCCTGTGTAAGTTGCCAGTTGATATCGCTGTTCCTTAATCTGGAACTTAAACTCTGTAAAATAATCGCTGCGGAAACCGAAATATTCAGGCTCTCGGTAAAGCCAACCATAGGGATTTGTAAAAATTCATCGGCTTCTTCCAGAACTTCCTGCGAAAGGCCTTTAGTTTCGGTACCAAAGAAAAGTGCTGCAGGCTGTGAAATGTCAAAATCCTGAAGTAGTGTGCCTTCATGAGGAGATGTGGCAATGATCCTGTAACCATTTTTCCGCAGGCTTTTAACGCAGCTTTGAGTAGAGGTATAACGATTAATATCCACCCACTTTTGTGCCCCCATAGCAATTTCACGATCAATTTTTTTAACGTTCACCTCCTCTACCACATGTACATTTTGCACCCCAAAAACGTCGCAGCTGCGTATCACCGCACTCGTGTTGTGAAGTTGGTAAACATCCTGGGTAGCCACAGTAAAATGATTGGTGCGCTTTGCAATAACCTTCTTAAAAAGCTCTTTTCTCCTTGTAGTGAGAAAAGACTCCAGATATGACAGCAGTTTAAGATGCTCTTCCATGCCGGCGAAAGTAGCAAATACTTCGCGATTTCACCCTTTTTGAGAGGTAAGGAAATAGACTTTTACGTTATGATTTCTCAATAAAACTGCTTACATTTTAGAAATCAAATCTTTCAGAAATGAAAAAAATCGTAGTGCTTACAGGTGCCGGGATAAGTGCAGAAAGCGGAATCAACACATTTAGAGATGCAGACGGGCTGTGGGAAGGCCATGATGTAATGGAAGTTGCCTCTCCCATGGGCTGGGAACGCAACCAGGAGCTCGTGCTCGATTTTTATAATAAACGCAGGCGGCAACTACAAATGGTAGATCCTAATCCTGCTCACAAGGCGCTTAAAGAACTCGAAAAGAATTACGAGGTGCATATTATCACCCAGAATGTAGACGACCTGCATGAGCGGGCGGGCAGCAAAAATGTGATCCACCTTCACGGAGAGCTAAAAAAGGTACGCAGTACTTTTGATGAAGACCTGGTGCTGGATTGGGAGGGGGATTTGGTGGCTGGAGATTTTTGTGAACATCAACGCCAGCTGCGGCCACACGTTGTTTGGTTTGGTGAAGCTGTACCCATGATGCAACCGGCTATACAAATCACTATGGAAGCCGATATTCTCCTAATTATTGGCACCTCCATGCAGGTGTACCCTGCTGCCGGACTTTTACATTACGCTCCCGAAGGAATCCCGGTGTATTTTATAGATCCCAAACCCGCTGTAAAAGAAACCAGGCACCTGAAGATCTTTTCAGAAAAAGCCTCGACAGGAGTTCCAAAACTGGTGAAAGAACTGTTGCAGGATTCGGAGTGAACTTAAAGAATAAATACTTTTTACGGTTGCACCTTAAAATGTATCTTTAGCCTTTAAATTTTTAACCAACACTCATGACTTCTCTTCAGGCAATATCTCCTATAGATGGCAGATATTCTTCCAAAACTCAGCAACTTGCAAACTATTTTAGCGAACAGGCCCTGATCAAATACCGGGTACGGGTAGAAATCGAATATTTTATTGCCCTGGCCGAACACGGGCTACCACAATTACAGGGAGTTGATCAATCAGTTTTTCCGGCGTTGCGTAAAATTTATTCTGAATTTTCTACTGAAGATGCCCTGGAAATCAAAAAGATAGAGAACACGACCAATCACGATGTTAAGGCAGTAGAATATTTTATTAAAAATAAATTCGATAACCTGGGCCTTTCGGCTTATAAGGAATTTATCCACTTTGGTTTAACTTCCCAGGACATTAACAATACGGCCGTGCCTCTTAGCATTAAAGAAGCACTCGAGGAAGTTTACAATCCGGCGCTTACCGGGCTTGTCGAAAAACTGGAACAACTGGCTACCGACTGGAAGGAAGTGCCCATGCTGGCGAGAACCCATGGCCAACCGGCCTCTCCCACCCGACTTGGTAAAGAAATAAAGGTCTTTGTGGTGAGGCTTAAAGAACAGATCAGGTTTTTGCAGGATATTCCCAATGCAGCAAAATTTGGAGGAGCTACCGGTAACTTCAATGCCCATAAAGTGGCTTTTCCACATATCAACTGGAAAAACTTCGGAAAAGATTTTGTTGAAGGCTCCCTTGGCCTGTACTATTCTTTTCCCACTACCCAAATTGAGCATTACGACCATATGGCCTCTCTTTTTGATGCTTTGAAGCGCATCAATACCATAATTCTCGATTTAGACAAAGACGTTTGGTCTTACGTTTCGATGGATTATTTTAAACAGAAGATAAAAGAAGGCGAAGTAGGTTCTTCGGCAATGCCACATAAAGTAAATCCTATTGACTTTGAAAACAGTGAAGGAAATTTAGGTATCGCAAATGCCCTTTTTGAGCACCTATCGGCTAAATTGCCTGTGAGCCGTTTACAGCGCGATCTTACCGACAGTACTGTATTGCGCAATATAGGAGTGCCATTTGGCCACACCTTAATTGGTTTCGCCTCTACCCTAAAAGGACTGAATAAACTGCTGCTGAATGAGGCTAAGCTGGATGAGGAACTTGAAAAGAACTGGGCTGTGGTTGCCGAAGCCATCCAGACGATCTTGAGAAGGGAAGGTTATCCCAATCCTTACGAAGCGTTGAAAGGACTCACCAGAACCAATGAAAAGATCGATAAAGACAGTATTTCAGCATTTATTGGGCAACTGGATGTCTCTGAAGAAATTAAACAGGAGCTGCGACAAATTAGTCCGCAGAACTACACGGGAATTTAGTAGTCGGTAGTCGGTAGTCGGTAGTCGGTAGTCGGTAGTCGGTAGTCGGTAGTCGGTAAAAACTGAAAAATTCTACTGAAACTAAAATACACTATAAAAAAAGAGGTCTCAAAAATGTCATTCCCGGCGACATTGAGCTCTCCTTTTTCGAAAGACTTCAGGAGACGTATAAGAGCTTCAGGATTCATGTCATTTCCGGTAAGACGTGCTATTCCGAAGCCTTTTTCATCATCGCTTCCAAATACAATCAGTTCGTCAATGGCATCTTCTTCGCCCAGGTAGTAAAGTTCAGCTTTTCGTGTGCCCCCGCCGTACCGCATAAGCTGCTGGTATTTATCAGCCTTCAGAATAGACGTTAACCGCTCTTTTTCTACTTCATATTCTCCCTTGTTCTCTCCTTTTAATGGAAACCCAAGAATGTTCACTTTCTTAATAGTTTCCATAGTAGCCTTTTGTTCGGCGGTAAGGGCAGAATTTTCACCTGTTAGTAAACTTACAGGAATGTCGAATGCCAGGTACTGGTTATCATTTTGATGCTCTACATAAAACTCCTGAAGACTGGTTTCATTGTTACAGGAAACAACCCCAAGGCATAGTAGTACCAGTATAAAAACTGAATTTTTCATCTTATTTTGTTTCTACTTTTTCGAGTTCTTCTCCTCCCGGAATCTTGAAGTCGTTGGCAAGTTTTGACACCTGCGCAAGGTTGATCTCTCCGGTAATGTTAAGGATGACCGACATGGGTTTATTCTTGTCTTCACCTTCCATGAACATAAACAACTGGCTCACGTAATCGTCATTTTTGCCGGGTTTGTAATAAAAACGCACTGTTTTGCCGTCTTCGGAAACTCTCATAAGCTCCTCCATACTGCCTTTTTTGATGTATGATGCCACATCAAGAGCCATTTGCTGTCGAATGTTCTCTTTGGTTGTTGAAAGCACTTTCATCTCTTTAAGGTTCTCAATAAGATCAATGTAAGCCTGGGTTTCAGGATCATCGGCATTTAGGTCAATTTTAGTGAGTAACTTGAACATTTTACTTGTTACCACTACCGCGTCTACTTCTTTCATGCCCTCATATTTATCAAAGGTTTGAGCTCCCGAAAGAAAGGGTAATATAAGTGCCAGTAAGGCAAGGCTGAACTTTTTCATGATTTTGATTTTTGGGTTATTTTACAATTTTATCTTTAGTATTATTAAATTCTTCTATGTAGCTAAGATCTTCGGTGCCGGCGTTCATATACAGGGACATCATCTCAAGGGCTTCCCTGGTTTTTTGCATAGCCAGTTCGGGATCTTCGTAAGTACCAAACTCGCTCACCTGGTTTTCCTGCTGTATTACAACTCCCAGGAAGATCACAATAGAAGCGGCGATTGCTACCCACGAATACACTTTTTTCCTGCCCGGCTCCAGCTTGTTTTTATGAGGTGTATAAGCAACTTTCCTGTCAAGCTTTTCGGTCTTTGCCTGGTCAAAGTAACAGAACATGGGAATGTACTGTTGCAGGTGTGGCGCGACCTCTCCCGAACTAAAATAGTTCTTTAGGCGGGCTTCTTCTTCTCCTGTGGTTTCGGCTTCGAAGTAGCGATCTAGCAGTTTCTCAATTATTTGCGATTCCATAGCGGTGTCTTTTAATCATTTCTTCTTTTATTTTTTTTCGGGCCCTGCTTAAAGCTACCCTTATAGCTGTCTGGTTCATTTGGGTCATTTTAGCTATCTCTTCATATTCATACTGCTCCACCTCCCTTAACTGGATGAGGATCTTTTGCTGTTCAGGTAGATCGGCAATGATCTTCTCCACCCAGTTCAGGTCATCCTGTATCTCTACCTTGTGCTGCAGTGAAGTTTCACCGCATTCGTAATTGCTGTGAACAATGCGCAGGTTATTGTTCTGTTTCAACTTAAGTTGATCGAGACAATGGTTCCTGGTAACGGTCATGGCAAAGGCCTCTACATTGTTATAAGAACTCAATTTCTCTTTACGGCTCCAAAGCTTCAACATTACTTCCTGTGTCGCATCTTCTGCAGCCTCTTTTGAAACAAGTAGCCTTAAGGCAAGCCTGTACATCTTGTCCTGCACCGGTTTCATGAGACTTATGAAAGTATGCTGTTTCATTTTGGTTTGGTTGGCAGGGCTTTTTTAGGGCCCTTTCCTTTACGACGACGTTGAAGGTACTTTGTTACCAATAAATATTAAAAAGTATAATTATTCGTATTACATTTAAAGTGATAAATATGGATAAAGCTATGAAATCTACCTCAAAACTACTCCTGTCTTTTTTCATGTTGCTGTTTATCTATGGTTGCCATGATGACCGTGATGACGTACTTGTAGCTTCGGGAGAGCTGGAAATTAAAAATTTTATTTGGCGGGCTATGAACGATATGTATCTCTATAAGGCCGATGTTCCCAATCTTGCCGATGATCGTTTTGCCAACCAGGAAGAACTCAACGAATTCCTTAGAAGTTATTCATCTCCCGAAGAACTGTTTTACGAAGGCCTGGTAGCCGATTTTGATGATTTCAGTTTTTTGGTGCAGGATTACAGGGCTTTGGAAAGGTTATTTGACGGCATCAACACTTCAAACGGAATGCAGTATGGCGTAGTGGCCTATCCTCCCGGTTCACAAAACGTAGTGGGTTACGTGCGTTATGTTTTGCCCAATACTTCAGCTGAAGAGCAGGGAGTAAAGAGAGGAGATTTGTTCAACAGCATAGATGGCGTAGAACTCAACCGGGAAAATTATTCAAGACTGCTGCAACAGCAAAGTTACACTATAGGTATGGCAGAGTTTACTGAAGGTGAGATCATAGCTACGGGAGAGACCATAAGCCTTCAAAAAGAAGAGTATACCACCAATCCTGTTTATATAGCCACAACCTTTGAAACCACAAATGGTACTGTAGGTTATCTCATGTACAACGGTTTTACAGGCAGTTTTGATGATGTTCTAAACAATACTTTTGCTTACTTCAAAGCCGAAGGAGTTCAGGACTTGATTGTAGACCTGCGGTATAACGGCGGGGGTTCGGTGGAGACTGCCAGTGATTTGGCCAGTATGATCACGGGACAGTTCAACGGGGAGATCTTCAGCAAAGAACAGTGGAATAAGGAATACCAGAACCTATTAGAATCTACCGCCCCCGAAAGTCTGGTCAATCTTTTTGACGACAAAATAAGAACAGGAGCAGCCATAAACAGCCTGGGGCTGGGAAAGGTCTATTTCATTACCACTTTACGGACTGCCTCGGCCAGCGAGCTGGTGATCAACGGACTTAAGCCATACATCGATGTGATTCAGGTAGGGGAAAATACTACAGGAAAATTTCAGGCTTCCACTACGCTTTACGATTCACCAAACTTCCGCAGAAACGGAGCAAATACAGGGCATTCTTACGCGGTACAACCCCTCATTTATAAGAGCCTGAACGTCAATAATGTCACCGATTATTCCGAAGGGCTTTCTCCGGATGTAGAAATAAAAGAAGATTTTACAGATCTCGGAGTATTGGGAGATCCTGACGAGCCCTTGCTGGCAGCGGTGTTAAGCCTCATAGAAGGACACACTCCCGAAATGAGTGTCAAAAATGGCATTTTTGAAGTGTTAGGAGAAAGCAGGAGTTACGACCTACTTCACCAAGTGATGTACACCGAAGACTTTGTTTTGCCTCTCAAACCAGGAGCAGCATTTTAACAAATTTTTTACATATTTCTTTGGTACTATTCATGATTATCTTAGTTTTAGCCACCACTAAATATATTTTAAATGAAGAGATTATTTATGCCGCTATTCCTTTTGGGAATATTTTTCACCTCCTGCTCCAAAGATGACGATGTACAGGAAAAGGATCCTGAAATAACTCCCGATGCACGGGATTACACTGTTGACTTATTTATACATCGCGCAATGGCCGATTGGTACCTTTATGAAGCCGAAGTGCCCGAATTACAGGAAGATTATTTCAAAAACCTTCAGGAGAAAAAAGACTTTTTTGCAGATTTTGACGAACCTGAAGATACCTATGAAAGTTTAAAAGCATCACATGACAGGTTCAGTTTTATGTGGGATGATTATACCGAACTGGAAAAATTGCTATACAGTGGTATAGAGAAAACGACAGGGATGGTTTTTGCCTACGGAACTATTGGAGGTGGAAGCGATGCCTTTATAATCACAAGATATGTAGTACCCAATTCTCCTGCAGACCAGGCAGGAATTAAACGTGGGGATATTTTCCTTGAAGTTAACGGGCAGCAACTGACTGTAGGTAATTTAGGACAGCTGCTGTCACAGGATAGTTTTAGCGTTTCTTATGCCGAAATCACTGATAACACAATTGGTTTAAGCGGAGAAACTGCCCAGCTTACAAGTGTAGAACTGGCTGAAAATCCCGTTCACGTAGCCAAGGTTATAAAACATAACGACCTAAATGTTGGGTACCTTATGTACAATGGCTTTACTTCCGATTTTGACCAGCAGTTGAACGAAGCTTTTGGTTTCTTTAAAGCTGAGGGCATAGATGAACTTGTAATTGACCTGAGGTACAATGGAGGAGGATCTGTTGAAACAGCCTCAGATCTTGCATCTATGGTCACCGGAGGTTTAAAAGGCAAATTACTTGCCGAGATGATCATGAATGAGAAATGGAAAGCGATCTACGAAAAAGAGGCGCCCGAATATGTGAACTTCAGGTTTAATGATAAGATACGTACGGGAGACGCCATTAACAGCCTGAACCTTGGAAAGGTTTACGTGATTGCCACCCGTGGCTCGGCTTCGGCGAGTGAACTTTTGATCAATGGCCTCGATCCTTACATTGATGTAATTCATATTGGGGATAAAACTGCAGGAAAATACCAGAGTTCAAGAACGCTGTACGATTCAGATCACATCATGTTCGCCAAAGAAAATGTTAACCCGACTCATAAATATGCTATTCAGCCGTTGATTTCAAAAATTGCCAACTCGGTTGGAAAAAGTGATTACGGCGACGGATTAACTCCCGACATCACAGCATCAGAAGGCCTAAATTATCTTCCTCTTGGAGATCCGGAAGAACCTTTACTAAAGGTTGCTCTAAATGCTATTTCAGGAGAGACTGGTGGAGAGCAGGCAACTGCTGCAAATAAAAGAATGCTCAATGACAGGTTTAAGATTGAAGGAGAGAGCGATATGTTTCAGCCTACATACCAAAGAATGTACACCAATGAGGTGCCTGCAAAACGGAACTAGATCTAAATACATACCAATGAAAAATCCCGCAAAAGCGGGATTTTTTCATTTAAAGCATATCTGTTTTAGTCATTGAAATAAAACCCGTTTGGTGCCACACCAACACTAATTTGTTTTAAGAATTCACCAGAAGTTGTGTACACCTGAATAAATCCGTTTGATCCAAAATCACCGGCATCACCAATATATATTTTGTCGTCTTCTACCTCAAAACCGTACATTTTTCCCCATTGGGAATTACTGGTATACTCGATCATAGGAGCAACAGGGTTGGTTGTAGCTCCAACTGCCATAGCATAAACTGCATTGTCTAAAGTAAAATAAGCTGTACCGTCTTCAACCTCTAAATTAGAAGCTCCCTGTAGATCATCAGTTAAAACAACTTCCGATACTTTTTGCCCTGTTGTAAGATCAATAGTTTCAAAGCTTCCTGTGCCAAGCACATAGAGATAATCATTCTCGATCTCCATATCTGTAAGTCCGTCATTGACCTGGATGGTCTTTACTACATCTTTGGTAGCTGAATTTATTACAGTTATAGTATTACCCACTCCATAAGAAGAATTCTGAACGTAAACGAACTCATCTTCAGCTATAATTTTCGAAGCAGGACCGTCAATTTCTATGGTACCGGTAACCTCTAAAGTTTTAAGATCTACCAATGCAATATAATCATCATTAGGTGTATCTATTACTTCAGCCAAATTTGTTACATAAGCTGTTTCACCAACTACTGCTGCATAATAAGGAACTTTGAGACCACTATCTACCTTTCCACCAACTTCAAAGGTGTTACGGTCTACCGCGGTGATAAGATTTGAACCATTAGAAATTATGTAAGCATTGTCTTCGTGAAAAAACATTGACTGGAGAAACATTCCCAGGTCGTCATTATTGTTTGCCTGGTAAATTTCGTTCTCTACAGTTTCCATATCATCACTAATATATGTTACTGTACCCGCAGCCTGTGCGCCTTCATTAAGCACAAAAAGACCTTCGGAATAAACTCCGACTTCTGGTTCGGGTTGTGGATCTACATTGTCATCATCACTGCTACACGAGTTGAAAAATATTCCTCCAAGGAGTCCAAATAAAAATAGTTTGCTAAGCTTCATAAATTAAAAATTAAGATTTAAATAAATATTGAAATTGACGCCAGGCATCCAGCGGTCTTCTACGTTTTGATAAGCCTCATCAAAAATATTTCTCACCCGAGCTCCTAACCTGTAGGATTTTTCCTGGCCAAAAGCATAAGAAGTAGAAATATTGGAAATTGTGTAGGCGTCAAGATTATATTTTGGATCATTGTCCGATCGTGTAAATACCTCTCCATTAAAGAGCAACTGGTAATCAAAATTCCACCGACCATAAGCATAGCCGGCACTGCCCGTTACTTTGTGATAAGGGACATAGATCAATTGCTTGCTGGTCTTTTGATTTTCAGATACCGTGTAAGAGTATATTCCTTTAAGCCTTAAAAATCCGTTACCAATATGCTTCTCCCAACCTAAAAGCCCTTCCAATCCGTAAGAGCGTACTTCATCTTCGTTCTGCGGCCGCCAAATTCCGCCACTTGCCGGGAGCCACCTTATCATATCTTTTATATCTATATAGTAAGCGGTAAGATCCAGATCAAAATTTTGCCATCTAAAACTGTTACCTATTTCTCCCTGGAGCGAAGTCTCCGGTTTTAAATCGGGATTTCCCCCGGGATTCCAGTAAAGGTCGTTGTAAGTAGGGATCTTAAAATTTTTGGAGGCATTCAGCTTCAGTGCGTAGAAGGATGAAAACTCATATATTGCTCCTGCGGAAAAGAGCACGGGGCTCTCATAATTATTTGTCAGTTCCTTCCGAAGCGCTGCCTCATACGAGAATCTTTGGGTTGCGTGATGCTTCAGAAGTAATGCTGCGGAAAAAATATTCCTGCTGTTGTCATCAATTCCGGAACCCTCGCCACTGGTGTGGGTATTTGAAAGCACCGAAGCTAATTTAATATCTTTAAACCCAGTGTACTCCAGGTCATTTCGGGCTATAAAAGTCTCTGCCTGCCCAAACGAATACTTGTCGGAAGACAGATTCTCATAATACCTGAAGCTTTCATCTAAAAATGCCAGTTTGGTAGTAGACTTAAAATGCGAGATCCCTGTCTCCCACTCCAGTAAATTCCTGCTGTTAACGTCCCTGTATTTTGTTGGGGTTTCCGAAGGTCTTATGAGTGAAAAATGCCTGCCTGCATGAGAAAAACTACTAAAAGCCCGTAAATAATTCTTGGGAGCGATCTTATATGCCAGCCCCACATCTAGCGTATTATTGAAAAATTGCCCATTCAGGTTTTCACCATTGTCGGGATATTCATAATCATTGTCTGAACTGTTTCGTGCTCCCGCTATAGATAAACTCCACAGCTCGCCCGAAGCTTCCGTTTTATATCTCGCATCTACAGTGTTATAGCTGCCATACTGAAGAAAAAGTTCATTTTTAAAGCCCTGGTTAAAATGAAGCCGATTATTGAGGTGAACAGTACCGCCAATGGCGCCCGTACCATAAACCACACTTCCGCCACCGCCGCGTACAGTGACCTCGTCTATGCCTGCTGTACTAATAATATTGAAATTGACCTGCCCGTTAAATTGGGAATTGATATTGATCCCGTTCCATAACACCGCGGTTTGCGATGCGGTTGTTCCTCTAAAAGAAGGCGAAGAAACCATACCCAGGCCATTCTCCTTAAAATAAATTGGAGAGTTGAACCGCAAGGCCTCCCCTAATGTAGGGCGACTGAGTTTACTAACAGAATCACCTATTTTAATAAGAGTTTGTCCTGTAGAAAAATCTCTCAGTTTTTCATCGCTCAGAAAAACCTCTTTGAGATAATTGATAGAGTCCAGCTGGGCAAAAGAGGGTGTCCAATTTAGCAGGGCCAGGAATAGAAGGTAGAAAGTGCTTTTTTTCATCATCCGCAGGCTTTTTTCCCGAAAGCCGAAGGTTTTTAATTAATGAAAAATGGCAGGTCTCCTGGCTCGCGTCCTTTTTGTTAACCTTCCCATCCTAAAATCAGGACAGTGGTATGAAGTGTACAAAAGGCATTCCGACGCATCGGAACTAAGCTTACAGTTGCGGGAACAGCTCAGGCTTGTTTGAAGTTAGAGTTTAGAAGTTAGAAATACGAAGTAATTCTTGTTTCAACTCTCTTCGGAAGTTAGTGTCAAATTTCGTACTTCGTAATTCGTACTTCTAACTTCCCCTGATTCCCTTTTAATCGATGTCTTTACTTTCTGAAAATTTTCTTCAGAAAACAATCGAACCAAAATTCAATGCGAAAGTAAACATTTTAGGGCTTTTCACTTCAAAAATTTTAAATAATCTTACTTTTGAAGTGCCAATGAAGAATATCCTCTACACATACAGCCTCTTACTTCTTATCGTCTCCTTTGGATGCAAATCTGACAAAAAGGAAAAAGCTCCGCTCTTAACAAAGCAGGGAAAAGAAGTCGAAATACAATATGCCTCGGGTCTCAAAATCACCGATTTTGGAGATCATAAGATCATTACTGTAGAAAACCCGTGGCCCAATGCCGACAGGACCTATAGATACCTGCTGGCAGAAGAAGGAGCGAACGTACCACAAGACGTAGAATTTGATCAACGGGTTCAAATTCCGGTAAAAAACATAGTGGTTACTTCCACAACTCATATTCCGGCGCTTGAAATTCTAAATTCCGAAGAACTGCTCGTGGGCTTTCCGGGTCTGGATTATATCTCTTCTGAAAAAACCCGCAGCCTCATCACCGCAGGTAAAGTTAAAGAGCTTGGCAAAAATGAAGCACTAAACACCGAAAGCCTGCTCAACCTCCAGCCCGATGTAGTCATTGGCTTTTCTGTAGATGGTAGCAACAAAAGTTTCAACACGCTCGAAAAAAGCGGAATTCCGGTAGTCTTTAATGCCGACTGGACAGAGAGCACGCCCCTTGGCAAGGTAGAATGGATCAAGTTCTTTGGCGCCTTCCTGGGAAAAATGGATGAGGCAAATGCTTTTTTTGAGAAGGTAGAAGCAGACTATCTAAGTGCTAAAGAGCTTGCAAAAAAAGCTGAAGATAAACCCGATGTAGTAGCCGGTGCCATGTTTAAAGACCAGTGGTACCTGCCGGCAGGAAACTCGTGGCAGGCCATTTTTATAGAAGATGCTCATGCAAACTACCTCTTTGGTCAAACAGAGGGCACAGGGAGCCTTTCCCTTTCTTTTGAAAATGTACTTACCCAGGCTGCTCAAGCCGATTTCTGGATGGGCCCTGCACAATTCACAGCTTACGAAGAAATGCTGCAGGCCTCGCCTCATTATTCCAGGTTTGAAGCTTTTCAAGAGAAGAATATTTACACTTTCGCAAGTGAAAAAGGAAGTACCGGGGGAGTAATATTTTATGAACTTGCGCCTATGCGGCCCGATCTGGTTTTGAAAGACATGATCTCCATTTTTCATCCTCAACTGCTCCCCAACTACAACACTACTTTCTATAAACCGCTCAAATAGTTGCAAAACACCCGCTCCTATATTATCATTCTATTTCTCTTGCTGGGAGCAACAGTTGCAGTATGGCTTTTAAATATTAGCCTGGGGTCAGTAAACATCCCTTTTGAAAAGGTGCTGGCGGTGCTTTTCTCTTCAGAAGAAGGCAACACCAACTGGCATTACATCATTATGGAATACCGGCTACCAAAGGCTTTCACCTCTATCTTGGTGGGATCGGGGCTGGCGGTGAGCGGGATGCTCATGCAAACCCTGTTCAGGAATCCTTTAGCCGGTCCGTATGTGCTGGGATTGAGTAGTGGCGCCAGCCTTGGGGTAGCTCTTGTACTCATGGGAGCTACTATCTTTGGAGGCGTGGCAGGAGGTATTATATTCTCCCAATGGGGCGTGGTGATCGCATCCAGCCTTGGGAGTTTGCTCGTACTTATGGCGGTAATGCTGGCATCGGTCAAGCTGAAAGATACCATGGCAATTCTCATTATTGGGCTCATGTTTGCCAGCCTCACTTCTGCACTTGTGAGCGTGTTGGCATATTTTAGTCCGGCGGCACAACTGCAGCAGTACGTTTTCTGGTCCTACGGAAGTGTGGGCGATCTCAGTTGGAACGAACTGGGTATTCTTAGCCTTTTCTGGTTATTTGGCGTTACCATTGCCCTCTTCAGCATTAAAAATCTCAACTCCCTTTTATTAGGAGAGCAATACGCCCGAAGCCTGGGAATGAACATTGGTCGTAACCGTACCGTGCTCATTATTTCCACCAGTATTCTGGCAGGTAGCATCACTGCCTTTGCCGGGCCGGTAGCATTTGTGGGCATGGCCGTGCCTCACCTCATTAGGCAGATAATTCCCGTGAACGATCACCGCATCCTGTTGCCAGCAGTGATTTTTGGCGGAGCCATTCTTATGTTGCTGTGTGATACCGTAGCACAAATGCCGGGCAGCGATTTCACTTTACCAATAAATGCAGTAACTTCATTAGTAGGTGCACCTGTGGTGATTTGGCTCCTGGTAAGAAAAAGAAAATTCCTCTTCTAAAGATTCAGAACATAGAAGCAGAAAAGAAACATATCATCCTTAAAACTGAAAACCTTAGCATAGGTTACAGGAAGAAAAAGCTGGAAAAAGTAGTTGCTTCAGGAATAAATATTGCGGTTACTGAAGGTGAACTGGTGGCTGTGATAGGAATAAATGGCGTAGGGAAATCGACATTTTTGAGAACGGTAAGCGGAATTCAACCCGAGCTCTCAGGACACATCGAGATCAACGGAGAAAACAGGAAGAACATTTCTTCGGAAAGACTGGCAACCATGATTAGCCTGGTGCTCACCGAGCAGCCCCTGTCAAAAAACCTTGGCGTAGCCGAACTGGTGGCACTTGGAAGACAACCTTATACCAACTGGATAGGAAGACTTAGCCCCGACGACCGAAAAATAGTAAAAGACGCACTGGCCCTGGTGAAGATCGAAGAAATACAGGAAAAGAAATGTCACGAACTAAGCGACGGACAGTTGCAAAAAGTACTTATTTCGCGAGCCCTGGCACAGAATACACCTGTAATGATCCTCGACGAACCCACTTCTCACCTCGACATGTACCACAAGGCACAGGTGCTTAAACTTTTAAAAGACCTAAGTTTACGCACAAGAAAAGCGGTGATCTTTGCAACACATGAAATTAATCTTGCGCTGCAATTGTGCGATAAGATCATTTTGATGAAACCCAATGAGGTAGTACAGGATACGCCTCAACAGCTTATCCAAAAAGGGCATTTTGAGAGCATCTTTCCTTCAGACCTTATTGTTTTTGATGCCGCTACCGAATCCTTCAGAATAAAAACCTGAAAATAGTATCTTTGAGCAAACCTGCAGCTCATGACAGATCCTATTCTACTGGCAACCTCTCTTATTATCCTTATTTTTGGAGGTCTTTTAGGTTATTTACTGGCCAATTTTAGGGGCAAAAGTGTTCAAAATGTGCTAAAAGAGCGAAATGAACAGCTTAACAATCAGTATCAGGAATATAAGGTTCAAATTCAGGAGCAGCTACTTCAGATCAAGGAGCAGGCACGGGAAGAAAAAGAAGCCGTAAACAATCAATTAATTGAAGCCTGCCGGGAACGTGAAGAAATTAGGGGCAAAAAAGACCTTTTTAGCACCCAATTGACCGAGAGAACTTCAGAATATAAAAACCTTCAGCAAAAACTTGAAGAGCAAAAAGGAGAACTGGAAAAACTTCAGGAAAAATTCAGCAAAGAATTTGAGAACCTTGCTAACAAGATCCTCGAACAAAAATCGGAAAAATTCACCAGCATCAACAAAGAGAACATCGCCCAGATCCTCTCTCCGCTTCAGGAAAAGATCAGGAACTTTGAGGAAAAGGTGGAGAAAAACTCCAATGATTTTATTGAGCGGCACGCACAGCTGGGCAAGCAGCTTGAATACCTGCACGAGCAGAACGTGAAGATCAGCGAAGAAGCCAATAACCTCACCAGGGCTCTAAAAGGAGAAAATAAGACCCAGGGCAACTGGGGCGAACTTATCCTGGAGCGCGTACTCGAAAAGTCGGGCCTCGTGAAAGACAGAGAATATTTTGTGCAACAGTCTCACGAAACAGAAGATGGTAAAAAGCTACTGCCAGATGTGGTTCTACATTTACCCGGAGACAAACGCATGGTCATTGACTCAAAAGTTTCGCTGGTAGCTTATGAAAAATACGTAAACGAAGAAGACCAGGAAAAACGGGCGCGTCATCTTAAAGACCACTTGCGATCTCTTAACACCCATATTCA
Organism: Salinimicrobium sp. WS361; assembly: GCF_050750585.1. NCBI lineage: Bacteria > Pseudomonadati > Bacteroidota > Flavobacteriia > Flavobacteriales > Flavobacteriaceae > Salinimicrobium > Salinimicrobium sp. WS361. The sequence continues at coordinate 191,145 of NZ_JBOJLM010000003.1, read as the reverse complement.
GGATCTTAGTGCCAAAAAATACGAGGACCTTTATAAGATGGAATCGCCAGATTTTGTGCTGATGTTCATACCCGTGGAACCGGCCCTTTACCTGGCGCAAAACCTAGACAGTTCTTTCTTTTACACGGCTTTTCAAAAGAATATTTTACTGGTAAGCCCCACCACACTGCTTTCTGTACTGCGAACCATTGACACTTTGTGGAGCAATGAGAAACAACAGCAAAATGCTCTTGAAATCGCTAATCATGCAGCATCTTTGTACCACAAATTCAAGTTGCTGCTCGACGAACTGGAAACTGTGGGGAAAAGGCTAAAATCTACCAACACGGCCTATGATGATGCCATGAAAAAACTTACAGGCCAGCAAAACCTCATTAAAGACATAGATCAATTGGAAACCCTGGGGATTTCTCCCAAACAAAAATTGTCTCAAAAATGGCTTTCCCGGGCAAACGAAGAAGAAAATCAGAACCAGTTAAATTAAATTATGAAAATTTCTCCGGGTCTTTTCCAGGGGATTTTATAAACCTACTTTACCAAAACCTTTAGAATGACCAAAGATTATAAGACTGTTGCCGAATCTCAAGTAACCATTTCAGAACTTATGTTGCCCTCACATTCCAATTTCAACGGAAAAATACATGGAGGTTACGTATTGTCCCTGCTCGATCAAATTGCTTTTGCCTGTGCTTCGAAACATTCGGGGGCCTATTGCGTTACCGCCAGTGTTGACACCGTCGATTTTCTTAAACCTATAGAAATCGGGGAACTGGTAACGATGAAAGCTTCGGTTAATTTTGTGGGCAGCAGCTCCATGCAGATAGGGATTCGCGTGGAAGCCGAAAATATCCAGACAGGTGCAGTAAAACATTGTAATTCCTCGTATTTTACCATGGTTGCAAAAGATGAGAAAGGACAATCGGTCAAAGTCCCGGGACTCGTCTTAAAATCCAGGGATGACATTAGAAGGTTTGCGAAAAGTATCAAGCGATATGACAATAAAAGAGTGCGTCTCAAAGAATTTACCGAAACCGATTTTGTTTCTGAAGAGCATCTTCACATCGTGGAAACCTATAACGTGAAAATTGAGGCGTAGTGAAGTTTAACGGATTCATTGCGGCGCTGCTTTTTGCTATCCTCATTTCCTGGTTCTTCCCGGAAGGCCCTGAAGTACTACCCCTCAAGCTCATTACAGATGTAGGAATAGGATTCATTTTCTTTTTCTACGGATTAAAATTGTCACCTACAGAATTTAAAGCCGGGCTGTACAATTACAAGGTCCATATCCTGGTGCAGCTTACCACATTTGTGTTTTTCCCTTTACTCGCACTTGCGTTTGCGCCCTTTTTTGAGGGTGGCACAAATTCGTCGCTGTGGCTCGCGCTGTTCTTTCTGGGAGCGCTGCCATCTACGGTAAGCTCTTCTATTGTCATGGTTTCTTTAGCCCGTGGAAATATACCCACAGCAATCTTTAATGCAAGTCTTTCAGGACTTTTAGGTATCATTGCCACTCCGCTATGGCTCAGTCTTTTTATGGCATCGTCTTCTCAATTTGAATTTGCGGCAGTAGTGCAAAAACTGGTTATTCAAATCATTCTGCCGTTGGTAATTGGTTTATTCCTTCAGAAGTTTTTAGGGGATCTCGACCGGAAAAATTCTAAAAAGATTGGCCTATTTGACAAATCGATCATCGTTCTTATTGTGTACTCAAGTTTTAGTACAGCCTTTTCTTCAGAATTATTCAGCACGGTAGGTCTTTATGATCTTCTTAAGCTGTTGGCAATGGTGAGCGTGTTGTTCTTCGTGGTCTATTTTATCCTGGGAGCAATTTCCGGCTGGTTGAATTTTTCGACGGAAGATGAGATTACCGCAAAATTTTGTGGCACCAAAAAGTCCCTGGTACACGGATCGGTAATGGTTAAGGTGATCTTCGGAAGTTCTGCCGCAAATGCACTGTACCTATTGCCCATCATGCTTTACCACATCCTGCAACTACTGGTAATTGCCGTTTTTGCTGAAAGGTATCGAAAACGACAAGAGAGAGAAGATCTACCGGTTACATAGCATATGACGATGCCAAATTCATTTTCTATTTATGGGTATGAAGATAAATGACTAAAGCCATTATTTTTTTATTAATTTCATTATAGCCACGGGTTTAAACGCGTGGCTATAATAGCACATAAAAATAAGAACCGTTTTAACGGTTTCATTTCATTCTTTTAAATGGGCATTCGTATAATAAAATATGGGTTCATGTCATTTGGTCAACCAAAGACCGGCGTCCTTTAATTGAGCTTTCAGTTGAGGATAAACTTCATCAGCACATCAATCAGCAATTGCGTGAAGCAGGTTGCCCAGTACGAATTATAAACGGCATGCCAGATCACATTCATTGCCTGTTTTTACTCAATCCACAAAAATCTATTTCGGAAGTGATCAAGCAAATCAAAGGAAGTAGTTCTCATTATGTTAATCAGACAAATCTAATATCTCAAAAATTTGCATGGCAAACGGGATATGCTGCTTATTCTGTTTCCGAATCTGTTTTAGAAAAGACATTTTCCTATATCCAAAACCAAAAAATCACACCATCAGAAAAAGTCATTTCAACAGGAATATGATGAGTTTCTGAAGCTTTACGAATTGAACAATTCATAATCTCTCCAGTTGTCACCATTTTTAAATGGTTAAAACGGTTTATGGATTTAAAGCGAGTCCACAACACCCGCAACATTAATAGTAAACAGGATCCACCCCATTACGAGCAGCAGTCCGCCTAACGGAGTAACAGGTCCCAAAAATGCCATTTTTCGCCCCTTTGCTGCAGACAACACAAGACCGTAGATACTGAAGGAAAATAATATGACACCTACAACAAGAAACCAGCCCATGAGGTTTTGAGATAATCCTTGAAAGGGAAAGATCACTCCAACCAATATGAGCAGCAAAGCGTGATACATCTGATATTTGACGCCGGTCTCAAAACTTTTGAGTTGGTCGTTATCAAGGTACTTCTTTAGACCGTGGGCTCCAAAAGCCCCAAAGATTACTGCCAGCGTACCATAAGCTCCGCCGCATATTAAAATAAATTCTTTCATAAATTCACATTTTTGAGACCTCTGTAAATAAGAATGCCACCTTAAAAAGATGGCATTCAAAAATAGCATTTTTGAGACTTATTTGGTCAAATACATTTTTCTTCTGGAGTACAATTCATAGAAAGTATCGTCTCGCAGGCTGTCTATAAAGAGGATGCTTTCGCCGGTACTCTTCATCTCTGGCCCCAATTGTTTATTAACGTGAGGGAACTTATTAAAAGAGAATACAGGTTGTTTGATAGCGTAACCCTCCAGTTTTGGTTCAAATTTAAAGTCGGTAACCTTATTTTCTCCCAGCATCACTTTGGTAGCGTAATTCACGTAAGGCTGCCCGTAAGCTTTAGCTATAAAAGGCACGGTACGGGAGGCCCTTGGGTTTGCTTCTATGATGTAGACCTTGTCTTCTTTAATCGCAAACTGAATGTTGATAAGACCCACAGTATTTAATGCCAGCGCAATTTTTTTGGTGTGGTCTTTTATTTGCTGAAGTACAAGATCTCCCAGGTTGAAAGGCGGAAGCAGGGCATTTGAATCTCCCGAGTGGATACCGCAGGGTTCAATATGTTCCATGATCCCGATGATCTGAACTGTTTCGCCATCACAAATTGCATCGGCTTCAGCTTCAATGGCTCCGTCGAGATAATGATCGAGAAGCAGCTTGTTATTTGGGATCTTTCTTAGCAGGTCTACTACTGTGGCCTCAAGTTCCTTTTTATTGATCACGATCTTCATTCCCTGGCCTCCTAACACATAAGAAGGACGTACAAGAATTGGAAAATCGAGTTCATCGGCAAGGGCAAGAGCTTCTTCAGCAGTTTCGGCTACCCCAAATTCAGGATAAGGAATATCATTTTCCTGAAGCAGCTTAGAAAAAGAACCTCTGTCTTCAGCTAAATCAAGAGACTGGAAGCTGGTACCAATTATTTTGATTCCGTAGCGATCCAGTTTTTCAGCAAGTTTTAGAGCTGTTTGGCCTCCCAGCTGTACAATGACACCTTCGGGCTTTTCATGCTGGATGATGTCGTAGATATGTTCCCAGAAAACAGGTTCAAAATAAAGTTTATCGGCCACATCAAAGTCGGTCGAAACGGTTTCAGGGTTACAGTTGATCATGATGGTTTCATAGCCGCATTCTTTTGCTGCAAGCACCCCGTGTACACAACAATAATCGAATTCTATTCCCTGCCCAATCCTGTTTGGACCTGATCCCAGTACTACAATTTTCTTTTTATCTGATACCTTACTGTCGTTCTCTACATATTTCAGGCCTTCTTTAGTCTCGATTTCGGCTTCAAAAGTGGAGTAATAATAAGGAGTTTCCGCTTTAAATTCGGCTGCACAGGTATCAACGAGTTTATAAACCCGGTTAATGCCCATTTCCTCCCTTTTCTTGTAAACCTCGCTTTCGAGACAGTCTACCATATAAGCGATCTGCCTGTCGGCAAAACCTTTTTGTTTTGCTTCGAGAAGAAGGTCTTTAGGAAGAGAATCTATAGTGTATTTTGAAATTTCAACTTCGAGGGTGTACAGCTCCTCATATTGCTTGAGGAACCACATATCAATTTTTGTGATCTCGTGAATCCTGGTTAGCGGGATGCCAAGCTGAATAGCATCATAGATCACAAAAACACGATCCCAACTGGCAAAATTCAGTTTCTCGAGAATAACATCGTAGTTGGAGTAACCTTTACCATCGGCTCCCAATCCATTCCTTTTAATTTCGAGGGACTGTGTGGCCTTATGAAGTGCTTCCTGGAAAGATCTTCCTATTCCCATCACTTCCCCCACAGATTTCATTTGGAGACCAAGGGTGCGGTCACTACCTTCAAATTTATCAAAGTTCCAACGCGGAATTTTTACGATCACATAATCTAGCGTTGGCTCAAAAAGTGCTGAAGTGGACTTTGTAATTTGATTCTGAAGTTCATCAAGCGTATAACCTATTGCAAGTTTAGCTGCAATTTTAGCGATTGGATATCCTGTAGCTTTTGAAGCAAGAGCCGAAGACCTTGAAGTTCTTGGGTTGATCTCAATGGCCATGATCTCTTCTTTTTCGTCGGGGCTTACTGCAAATTGCACGTTACAACCTCCGGCGAAATCTCCAATATTCCGCATCATTTTGATGGCCAGGTCTCTCATTCTTTGAAAACAGGAATCACTAAGGGTCATAGCCGGGGCAACCGTAATAGAGTCTCCCGTATGGATTCCCATAGGATCCATGTTCTCGATAGAACAAATAATCACCACGTTGTCGTTCTTATCACGCAACAGTTCCAGCTCGTATTCTTTCCAGCCTAAAAGGGCTTTATCTATAAGCACTTCATGAATAGGAGAAGCTTCGAGACCTGCAGTTAACAGTTCATCAAAATCTTCTTCTTTATGCACAAAAGAGGCACCGCTACCACCAAGGGTAAACGAAGCGCGTATAACCAGTGGAAAACCAAATTCCTGCGCCACTTCCTTTCCTTTTAAGAAAGAAGTTACGGTTTGTGCAGGAGCCACACCTACGCCCAGGCGCACCATTAATTGCTTGAATTTTTCCCTGTCTTCAGTAATATTGATTGCATCAATATCTACACCTATTAACTTTACATTGAAATCGTTCCAGATTCCTTTTTCTTCGGCCTCTATACATAAATTCAATGCTGTTTGTCCTCCCATAGTAGGCAGCACTGCATCAATATCGGGATGATCTTTAAGGATATCAATGATAGATTTTGTGGTAAGAGGTCTTAGATAAACATGATCTGCCATTGAAGGATCTGTCATGATGGTGGCAGGGTTGGAATTGATAAGGACTGTTTTAATCCCTTCTTCCCGTAATGATTTGAGTGCCTGTGCGCCGGCATAATCAAATTCACAGGCCTGGCCAATTACAATAGGTCCAGAACCTATAATTAGTATTTTCTTGAGGTTTTCGTTCTTTGGCATAAGAAAGTCTTTGTATGGAGTTTGTAAAAATAGGAACCTACAGGGTATAAAAAAAGGCGTTACTTAAAAAGTAACACCTTTATTATTTTGAGGAATTATCATCTAGTGTTTATGCCTTTGCTCAGAGGAAACAGATAATTTCTTTCTACCTTTTGCTCTTCTACGAGCAAGCACCTTTCTTCCGTTAACACTTGCCATACGCTCTCTAAAACCGTGCTTATTTTTTCTTTTCCTCTTAGATGGTTGAAACGTTCTTTTCATGATAATTATCTTTAATCTTCTTTGAAATCGCTTTGAAAAATAGCTTTAAGACCTCCTCTTAAAACTGCGGGCAAATATACAAAGAGTTTTTACTTAGGCAAACCCTAAATTAAAATAATTACCAATTGTTTTTCTTACCTTTGCGGTTTTCAAAATTTACTGCAAATGTTCAATAAAATCTATAAACTAATTCTTACAGCCATTCTTGTTATTGTCGCAATCTGGCAATTTTTTGAAGGCAATATAGGGAATGGACTTTTCTTTTTACTTCTGGCAGGTATCTTTGTTTTTCTTTACTACAAGAATGAAATGATACTTATGGCCTTTTTGAGGCTTCGGAAGCAGGACTTTGCAGGAGCCAAAAAATGGCTGGATAAAATTAAAGATCCCGAGAAAGCACTCACAAACAAACAACAGGGATATTACTGGTACCTACACGGTTTAATGGTCTCGCAGACCAATATTACCCAGGCCGAAAAATTCTTTAAACGCGCTATAAAACTGGGACTCTCCATGAAGCAGGACCTGGCTATGGCAAAGCTGAACCTTGCGGGAATCGCTATGACTAAAAGGAGAAAAAGAGAGGCACAAATGTTACTTCAGGAAGCCAAAAAACTGGACAAACACAATATGCTTGACGAGCAAATAAAGATGATGAAGCAGCAGATGAAAAAGATCTAAAACTGCCTTTTTTGGCACCTCGTTTTAGAGAGGTCTTTCCTTTTCTTTCTTTGCTGTATTTCAACTATTTTACCCGCAGTTAAACGAGTTTATTTGAGCCGGGGCGCTGCATTCTGTAACTTAGTGCAGAATTTGGATTTCCGGCACATGCAGCGAGCTTTACTACTTCTTTTTACTTTATTTTTTTTCTTCCTGTCACATGCGCAGGAGGACGAGATAAGTTTTTCTGAAGCTCTTGCCATCCATCTCCCCAAATACAATAAACACGCAGATAAAGCTTACCGGGACAAAAATATAGCCCGTGCAGACGAGCTGTTCGATTCTCTTGTAAACTACGGACTCAAGGGCTCGGTACTTGACAACTTTAGGGTGACAAACCTGAAAAAGAAGAAGGTTTATCTCAACGAGTTTACAAAACCCGTCTATCTCACTACTTACGCCTCCTGGATCATTCCCACCGAAGGAGAAGTGCCGGCACTAAATAAATTAGCTGAAAAATACGGGGAGCAGGTAGACTTTGTTATCCTGTTCTGGGATAACTATGAGACCACTAAGAAACTGGCAAAAAAATACCACAGCAACATCCGCATCCTTTATGTGGATGAACTACAAAACAATAGCCCTTACGTGGTGAAAATGATGAAGCATTCGCTGGGCCTTCCAACTTCTTTCCTACTCAACAGTAATAAAAAAATCCTGGATATTAGAAGGAAACCTTCCCATCCCTATGGAATAGAATTCGAAAAATCTTTCGCCCTCAATTATGATTCGTTGTCGAGCGCGATTTCCCTTTTGTTAGTAAATAACAGCAGCCGCTATCTTACTGCGGAAAAGAACGTGTCCCCTTAGTACAAACAGCTCAAATGAATTGTTTTTTCTGAATTTGCTCTTCAGAATCACTCCAGCTTCATACCGTCTTTAAGGAGCTGGCGAATAATAACCTTCTTCAGGAAGTTCAATAAGGTATTCTTTACGCGAACTATTATTAAGATGCGCTTCCCTTAGCCAGGGATTATGTATTTTCAATACCTTATAATTGATCCCAAAGTTCTGGGCAAAGCGAGCAAAATCGCTCACTGCCGTATCTACTTTTACCTTATAAGAAGGTATATGCGGGTAAAGATCTTTTTGCCTGAAGTTAAAACCATACTGCGCCGGATTTTCCATGATCTCTTTTAAAGCAAGGATCCTGAAAATATATCTCCCGGTCTCCTCCCCCAGCAGCAGGTCGTAGTAATTCTGCACGTCCTGCCGTACCCTCTGCCGGTCTACTCCGTAATTTCCTGCATTATAGGCCGCCGCCGCAAGCGTCCAGTTTCCAAATCGCTCTTTTGACTTTTTAAAGTATTCGGCAGCAACATGGGTAGATTTCTCAATATTGTAACGCTCATCAACATTGTCATTGATCTCAAGGCCATACTCTTTCCCTGTGCTTTCCATGATTTGCCAAAAACCTCTTGCTCCTGCCGGAGAAACTGCATTGGTAAGGCTGCTCTCAATTACGGCTAAATACTTAAAATCATCTGGCACCCCGTGTTCAGCAAGAATTGGCTCTATTACGGGGAAATATTTATTCGCCCTCTTAAGCAACAAAAGCGTATTGGATTGCCAGTAGGTATTTACCAATAGTTCGCGGTCCATTCTTTCATGAACATCAGGAATTTCAACAGGCACCTCTTCTCCTGCAAACTCGAGGTCCTCGGGCATGGGCAAAGCATATACATTGTAGCCGTTAGCGATCTTCTTTTCCTGGTTTTCATCACTGGGTGCCTCCTGGACAGCATTAATACCCAAACCACAAACCACCAGCAAGCTTCCTCCTATTAATATGTTCTTCAGTTTCATCTCAAGTAAGTATTTCTTTTTCTTTATTTTTTTCCAGTTTCCCTGTATCGATGATTTCTTCAAGATGATCATTGAACCACCTGAACCTGTTAATAATCATCACATGCGTTCCTCCCTGCACGGTTATACAACCCTGTATGTACCTGTATGGAAAGATTTCATCTTTATCTCCATGTATATGAACTACATTGAGATAAGGCTCTTCCCTCTCCCAGCACACCATTTGCTTTATCGCCCAATCGAGATATCGCGTATCGGTGACAGAAAGGTATTTTTTGTAAAGCTTTGCTCTTTTTTTGGTAAAATCTCCTACCGCAATTTTTTCCAGGGCATCTACGTAACGCACAAGGGAAGTGGGCAAAATTCTAAAAGCCCCGGTACATCGCGCAAACCTCATTCGCCTGGGCAGCTCCTTTTCGCTTTTTACGCTCGAGATGATAATCACCCTTCGCACCTCTATGAGCTGTGCCATTTCCTGAACAATAATCCCGCCAAAAGACACTCCTATGAGCACCGGGTTTTTGTGTTTTACTTTTTTACACAGGCGTTTGCTGTATTCCCTTAAACTTTCTTTTGGCTTTGGGAGCACCCAGTCAAGCCAGTGAATCTCAAACCTGTCTTCAGGCAAGGCGATCATTTCAAAAATAGTAGGGTTGGCTGCCAGGCCGGGCATACAATAAACATGAATAAGTGAGTCTTTCACCATACTTTAGCAGGTTCTACAGCCGTAATGTGCTCAAAAATCGTTAACTTTACGTTCAAATTTAAGGGAAATTACGCGCTTCAGATCAACATTTAATTATAAAATTTCCCTCAAAGGCTTCGGCCCTCTCAGCCAGTATAAGCTCTATAACTTTTAAAAGTGGCTGATATTTTGATACTCTAACTAAAAACATACATATGGACCCTCAGCTATCTGTTAATGACAATGAATTTCTTCGTCAATTTGAACTTCAGGTCGAAGGAGATTTAGCCAAAATTGAATATGCGAACCAGGATCGCAAGATTTTTTTGACCAAACTCGAAATGAGCGAAGAGCTCAAAGAAAAAGGATATTTAGAACCTTTTATAGAAAAAGTTCTTGACCTCATAAAGGAACGGGAAATAAGGGTAATGCCCACCAGCCCCACCATTGCGCGATTTATGCGTAAAAACCGCCGAAAGTACAAAGGTATGCTGCCCGTGGGCATTAATATTTAAACTACTGCCTTTTCTTCGACATAAGAGAAACGAACAATTCCATCTTCTCCTATTTCCTGCAGCTCTACCTGGTGAAGCGTGTTTACCAGTGCAGGATCCCAGGGAGTTTTCACCTTTACATAATTCTCGGTAAAGCCATGGATATACCCCTCTTTATTCTCTCCCTCAAAAAGTACGGTTTTTGTCTTGCCTAATTGAGTCTCATAAAAAGCGCGCCTTTTTTTAGCAGAAAGTCCGCGCAGCATTTTACTCCTTTTTTTACGCACCTTTAAAGGCACCACTGCATCCATTTCTGCCGCCGGAGTATTTTCTCTTTCTGAATAAGTAAACACGTGGAGATAAGAAATATCCAGCTCATTCAGAAAATTATAGGTATCAATAAAATACTCATCGGTTTCTCCGGGGAATCCAACGATCACATCTACGCCAATACAGGCATTGGGCATTACTTCTTTGATCTTTGTTACCCGGTCTACATAAAGCTCTTTCATGTACCTGCGGCGCATTGCCTTAAGCACTTCATTGCTCCCGCTTTGAAGCGGAATATGAAAATGAGGCACAAATGCCTTGCTCTGCGCAACAAAATCTATAGTCTCGTTCTTCAGCAGATTTGGTTCTATTGAAGAAATTCTAAGTCTTTCTATTCCTTCTACAGTATCCAGACCTGTTACCAGATCAAGAAAAGTATGTTCGTGTTTCTTGTTTCCAAACTCTCCTTTTCCGTAGTCTCCAATGTTAACACCGGTGAGTACAATCTCTTTAATTCCTTTCTCACTTATCTTCTTTGCATTTTCCAGCACGTTCTCTAAAGAGTCACTTCGGGAAATACCCCGTGCCAGTGGAATTGTACAATAAGTACATTTGTAGTCGCAACCATCCTGCACCTTCAAAAATGCTCTTGTGCGATCTCCAAAAGAGTAAGAACCCACATAGAAATCTGCTTCCTCTATTTCACAGGAATGCACCTCTCCCATGTCATTTTTGGTGAGGTCATTAAGGTAATTGGTAATCTTGAATTTTTCGGTAGCACCAAGAACCAGGTCTACTCCATCTACAGCCGCAAGTTCTTCGGGCTTTAACTGGGCATAACACCCTACAGCAATCACAAAAGCGTTTTCATTCGCTTTTTGCGCCTGCTTCACAATGGTTTTGAATCTTTTATCGGCATTATCAGTTACCGAACAGGTATTAATCACATATATATCGGCCGCTTCACTAAAATCTACTCGTGCAAAACCTTCATCTTTAAAAGATCGGGCAATGGTAGAGGTTTCAGAAAAATTAAGCTTGCAACCCAGGGTGTAAAAAGCAACTTTTTTGGGATCTTCCATTTCTTCTCATTCATCATTCCGAAAGACAACCTTCAGAATTTCAGTTAAATATAAAAGCCTCTAAAAATGACATTTTAGAGGCTGCAAAGATACCAACTTTAATTCAATGAACAATTCCCTGAATCAACGATCAATTAACAGGAATATATATTTACAAGTACTGTTACTAAGCACTAAATACTAAAAATTAATCCCGCCTGTATTGTTTCGTGTCTTCAAAGACCTGTTCTAAAATAGCTTTATCCTCTTCTGAGAATTCCACCTCTTTTCTTTCCATTACCTTTTCGGCTACTTCAAAGGCTTTTGAGGTTTGGTAAGTTGTTGCGCCCCCGCTTCCGCCCCAACTAAAACTGGGCACAAAATTCCGCGGAAAACCAGCACCAAAGATATTGGCACTCACACCCACCACAGTGCCTGTGTTGAACATGGTATTGATACTGCATTTACTGTGATCTCCCATCATGAGTCCGCAAAACTGAAGTCCTGTATGCGCAAATCTACCCGTGGCATAATCCCACAGGCGCACTTCGGCATAATTGTTCTTTAGATTTGAAGTATTGGTGTCGGCACCAAGGTTGCACCACTCACCCAGCACAGAATTGCCCAGGTAGCCGTCATGACCTTTATTTGAGTATCCAAAAATGACAGAATTATTCACTTCTCCCCCAACTTTAGAATGTGGCCCCACTGTAGTTGAACCGTAGATCTTAGCACCCATCTTCAGCACAGCGTGATCTCCTAACGCAAATGGCCCCCGCACAATGCTTCCTTCCATAATCTGGGCATCTGCTCCAATATAGATAGGACCTTCAGAAGCATTTAAAATAGCACATTCTACCTTTGCCCCCTCCTCTAAAAAGACATTTTCGGGTGCTATTACCTGATTTGTGGAAGATAACTTCTGACTGCTACGATCCTGAACAAGTAGTTCAAAATCGGTAGTAATAGCTTCACCATTCAGCCTAAAGATGTCCCATGTATGCTCCACAACCACCGGCTTTCCTTCAAGCTCAATATGCTTGCAGTCGTTAAAATCTACTTCCTGCTCTTCATATGAATGAAATGCCACAACATCTTCCTCGTAAAAAATCCCTTCGCCGGGCTGCAGATTCCTCACCTGCTCCACAAGTTCGGGCGTGGGAATAAAGGAAGCGTTTATCATAACGTTCTCTTCCATCTCTACCATTGGCCACTTTTCTGAAAGATAATCTTCGGTAATTGTAGAAGTAGTGGTATTTAAATATCTCTCCCATTTTTCCCGAATGGTCAGGATCCCAACTCTTATTTCGGCCACGGGGCGGGTAAAAGTAAATGGCAGCAAATGGGAACGGGCAGAACCGTCAAAGAGAATATAGTTCATTTGTTTTCTTTTTGAGCCAAAAGTACAGTTTTTTAAAAAAACACATGAAATTTTAAAAAAGTATAACAAAAAAAGCCTCCCTGTAAGGAGGCTTGTAAATTATTGTAAATTATAATGACGCTAAAATTACTTTTTGAACTTCGCGTATTTATTTTTGAACTTGTCAATACGACCGGCAGTATCCAACAATTTGGCTTTCCCGGTGTAGAAAGGGTGAGAAGTTCTGGAGATCTCCAACTTCACCAAAGGATAATTCTCACCATCAACTTCAATAGTTTCTTTTGTGTTCGCGGTAGATTTGGTGATAAAAACCTCGTCATTTGACATGTCTTTGAAAGCTACCAATCTATAATTTTCCGGATGGATTCCCTGCTTCATCTCTTTATTCTTTAAAATCTTGTAATTTTTTCGAGCTGCAAATTTAAATAATTTTTCTAAATCAACAAGTATTTCTTCTCTAATTTTCAGCCTTAAAGAAACCAAGTGTACGAGTGTAACGTTTTGTTATCTTTGCTTACTAACCGTAATTAACCAACAAATCTAATAATAATGGAAACACAACAAGCAAAAGCGGGTAAATTTGTTCTTAATTATGGTCTTCTTCTGGGAATCGCCCTGGTAGTAGTAGGCGTTATTATGTACGTCACCAACAACCACCTCGCTCCCCACTGGTCTTTCACCGTTATTACCCTGGCACTTCTTATAGCATTTATGGTGTATGGAATTAAAGCATTTAAATCTGAAAATGGCGGCTTCCTTAGCATGGGCGAAGCTATTAAGGTTGCAGTGGGTATAGGACTTATTGCCGCTATTATTGGCGGTATTTGGTCTATTGTTCTTTCTACAGTAATTGAGCCCGACTACATGTCACAAATGATGGAGATGCAAAGAGAGCAAATGACAGAACAATTTCCTGGTATGAGCGAAACCCAAATTGATAATGCCTTAGAAATGGGTGCTACTTTTCAATCTCCATGGATTATCTTTGCCAGTGGCCTGGTGATGTATATGTTTGGAGGATTAATTATAGGATTGATCGCCGGACTCATCATGAAGGAAAAGAGGCCTTACGAAGTATAAACACACTTGAATGCAATTATCTATTGTCATCCCTCTTCTTAATGAGGAAGAATCTTTAAATGAATTATATAATTGGATCGCATCGGTGATGCGGTCCAATTCTTTTTCTTACGAGATCATCTTTATCGATGATGGTAGCACCGATAATTCCTGGAAAGTAATTAGAAAGATTGCTGCGGAAGATGCAGGAGTTAAAGGAATCAGGTTTAATCGCAACTACGGAAAGTCTCAGGCTCTCCATGTGGGATTTGATAAAGCTGAAGGCGACGTAATCATTACCATGGATGCCGACCTCCAGGACAATCCTGAAGAAATCCCTGAATTATATCACCTTATTACCAAAGAGAATTTTGATCTTATCTCGGGCTGGAAAAAGAAGCGTTACGATGCCGTGCTTACTAAAAACCTCCCTTCAAAATTGTTCAATGCAGCAGCCCGAAAAACCTCTGGCCTTAAGCTGCACGATTTTAACTGCGGACTAAAAGCCTACCGCAAAGCTGTAGTAAAGAATATTGATGTTTACGGCGAGATGCACCGTTACATTCCGGTACTGGCTAAAAACGCCGGCTACTCGCGTATAGACGAAAAAGTAGTACAGCACCAGGCAAGGAAATACGGAAAAACAAAATTTGGAGCCGAGCGTTTTATTAACGGTTTTCTTGATCTCATCACCATTTGGTTCCTGTCAAGTTTTGCCCGCAGGCCCATGCATCTTTTTGGCGCCCTGGGCGTGCTCATGTTCTTCTTTGGTTTTCTCTTTGCAGTCGCTATTGGTGCCTCCAAATTATACAAGCTTTACCAGGGCTTGCCCAGTATCCTGGTGACCGATAATCCGTGGTTTTACATCTCCCTTACCACAATGATCCTGGGTACATTACTCTTCATTGCAGGCTTTTTGGGCGAATTGATCTTAAGAAGCAGTAGAGACAAAGAACGCTACCGCATTAGCGAAACTACAGGAGAGATTTAACGGGCTTTACCACATAAATCCTTATTTTTGTTACTGAAAAAAAACTTTTAGCATGAGCTATTACGATATAAAAACACGAGCAGAATCATGGTTAAATCCTGAATTTGATAACGAAACCCAACTTCGAATTAAAGAACTCCTGGAAAAAGATCCAGATGAACTGAAGGAAAGCTTTTATAAAGACCTTGAGTTTGGGACAGGAGGAATGCGTGGTATTATGGGTGTTGGCACCAACAGGATCAATAAATACACCCTCGGTAAAAACACCCAGGGACTTTCAAATTACCTTAAAACACAATTTCCCGAAGAAGATATTAAAGTGGTAATTGCATACGATTGCCGCCAAAACAGTCGGGAACTGGCACAGGTGGTAGCCAATGTCTTTTCGGCAAACGGTATTAAAGTTTTTCTTTTTTCTGAATTACGACCTACGCCCGAACTTTCATTTTCAGTAAAACACCTCGATTGCCACTGCGGAATTGTTCTAACCGCATCTCACAATCCCCCCGAATATAACGGATACAAAGTATACTGGCAGGACGGTGGCCAACTGGTGCCACCACAAGATAAAGAGATCGTGGAAGAGATTGCCAGCCTGCAGTATTCCGAAATAAAATTTGAAGCCAATAAAGATCTTATTGAACTTATAGACACCAAAATTGATAAAGCTTTTGTGGAAGCATCTGTCAAAAATGGCAGTTTTGACACCTCACAGGAAGCCAAAGACAACCTAAACATCGTCTTTACTTCTCTTCATGGTACCGCTATAAAGCTCAATCCAAAAGTTCTGGAAGCCGCCGGTTACAAAAATGTTCACATTGTACAGGAACAGGCTGAGCCAGACGGGACTTTCCCCACTGTTGCATCTCCGAACCCCGAAGAACCTGCAGCCCTAAAAATGGCTTTAGAAAAAGCCAAAGAAATTAATGCCGATATTGTTATAGGTACAGATCCCGATGGAGATCGCCTTGGAGTGGCCGTAAGAAACCTTGAAGGTGAAATGGAACTCTTAAACGGAAACCAGACCATGCTGGTCATGACCTGGTTCCTGCTGGAGCAGTGGAAGAAGCAAGACAAAATTAAAGGCCGTGAATTTGTGGGTTCAACCATTGTGTCTACCCCCATGATGAGAGTTGTGACCGAAAGTTATGGCGTGCAGTACAAAGAAGGGCTTACCGGCTTTAAATGGATCGCAAAAATGATCAAAGATAACCCCAGTCTCAACTATATAGGAGGCGGGGAAGAGAGCTTTGGGTTTATGGTTGGTGACTTTGTACGTGACAAAGATGCCGCTACCTCTACCCTTCTGGCCTGCGAAATAGCCGCTCAAATGAAAGCTGAGGGAATTTCGTTCTACGAAAAACTACTCGAACTTTACACAGAGTTTGGTTTTTATAAAGAAGAATTGATCTCCCTTGTCAAAAAAGGTATAGACGGTGCCGAGCAAATCAAGAACATGATGGTGAGCCTGCGAGACAATCCGCTGTCTGAGATCAATGGAGAGAAAGTTGTGTTGGTTGAAGATTATGAAAGTTCAAAAGCTTTTCATTATGACCTTACAGACACCAGGATGGAGACCCTTGATGTTCCAAAGTCCAACGTGTTGATATATTACACTGAAAACGGAACCAAAGTTGCTGCCCGCCCCAGCGGAACCGAACCAAAGATCAAGTTCTACATCAGCGTGAATGCTCAGTTGGATAGCGTAAGCGATTATGAAAAAGTTGAACAAAACCTTTCAGAAAAAATTGCTGCTGTAAAATCAGATTTAAAACTGGCTTAAGCCACCCTACATGAATTATTTTAAGAGAATTATGAGGTTCGCGATCCCCTATAAGAGGTTCGCGATCCTCAACATTATTTGCAATATTTTCTATGCGCTCTTTAGCACCATGTCTTTCCTGGCGCTCATTCCTGTTATCCAGATCCTGTTTGACAAGACTAAGAGAGTGGCAGTAGAACCGCGCTGGGCCGGGCTGGGAAGTATAAAAGATTATGTGGTTGATTTATTCAACTATGAAGTAACCCGTCGCGTTAATGAAGATGAAGTCACTGCCCTATTATTTGTCTGCGGAATTGTTGTAATCCTTTTCTTCTTAAAGAACCTTTTTGGATACCTGGCCGCGTTCTTCATCACTTTTCTTCGGAATGGGGTGCTGCGCGATGTTCGAAACGCTATTTATGACAAGATCCTGGTGCTACCGGTTTCCTATTTTTCTGAAAAACGAAAAGGTGACACCATTTCCCGAATTACTGCCGATGTGAATGAGGTGCAAACCTCCTTTCTATCCATCTTAGAATTGGTTGTTCGTGAACCCCTCACAATTATCTTTACCATCACGGCCATGCTTATCATGAGCCCTACCCTCACGGTTTTTGTGTTTATTTTTCTGCCTATATCAGGATTTGTAATTTCTGCAATTGGTAAAAAACTTAAAAGCAAATCCAACCAGGCGCAAGAAGAGAATGGCTATTTTCTTTCTCTGGTAGAAGAAACCCTGTCGAGCCTAAAAATTGTAAAAGGGTTTAATGCTGAAGAAAAATTCAGGGATAAATTTCACGATTCTACCAATAGGCTTAAAAGGATACTTGACAGCTTGTTAAACCGCCAAAACCTTGCCTCACCTACAAGCGAATTTTTGGGGATCTTTGTAATTGTGATCATCCTCTGGTTTGGAGGAAATATGGTACTGGTTGAGGGAACCCTTGATGGCGCCACCTTTATTGCATTTATGGGATTGGCCTACAACATTCTTACCCCCGCAAAACAAATAAGTAAAGCGACTTACAGTGTTAAAAAGGGAGATGCTGCGGCAGAAAGGATCTTTCATATTCTTGATACTAAAAGCACGATTATAGATTCAGAAAATGCCATCGAAAAAAGCCATTTTGAAGAGGTAATAGAAATTGATAATGTTTCCTTTAGATATGAAGAAGAAAATGTACTGAAGAATTTCAGCATTTCTGTACCTAAGGGATCTACTGTTGCTCTTGTAGGACAATCGGGAAGTGGAAAATCTACCATTGCCAACCTGGTCACCCGCTTTTATGACGTAAACGAAGGATCTATTAAGATCGACGGTATTGATATTCGGGAAATGACAAAAAAATCGCTGCGGAATTTAATGGGACTGGTTACTCAGGATTCTATCCTCTTTAATGATACCATTCGTAATAACGTAGGGCTTGGAAAAGACAATGCGACCGATGAAGAGATCATTGATGCCTTAAAGATTGCCAACGCCTGGGAATTCGTCAAAGATCTACCTCAGGGTCTTCAAACCAATATTGGAGACAGTGGGAATAAATTGAGTGGTGGTCAAAAGCAACGGCTTTCTATTGCACGTGCAGTATTGAAAAATCCGCCAATCATGATCCTCGATGAAGCCACCTCGGCCCTTGATACCGAAAGCGAAAGACTGGTTCAAAAAGCCCTGGAAAACATGATGAAGAACAGGACTTCTATTGTTATTGCCCACAGGCTTTCAACCATCCAAAATGCAGATCACATCGTGGTGATGCAAAGAGGCCAGATTGTAGAGCAGGGAAAACATGAAGAACTGTTGACCAAAAAAGCTGTTTATCACAAACTGGTAGAGATGCAATCATTCGAGTAAAAGCTTTTAAGAATATTAAAAGAGAGGTCTCAAAAATGCCATTTTTGAGACCTCTCTTTTTTGTAGGATACATTTTAAAACAAAAAAAATGGATGAGTAGGTCATCCATTTTTTAAAATCTCCGTACCACTTGGGGGAATTGTGGTATAACGGTTCTTAAATTGGGGGCAAAAAAGATCACTTTTTCACGATGTGAAGATACTACAAAAATTGACATAAAAAAATAATTTGTGTATTTTATCCTATATTTTGTGTATTTCATCGATATTCATGCCTTTCCTTATACCTTCAGCCTTTTGTGGTAATTAAGGATTTCCTGCTATCTTTACCGGCTTAAAATTGTGGTGCCTTTTGAGTTCTTCCGAAGAAAAATTAGTTTCCCAGCTTCAGGATCCAGAATCCAGAAATGCGGCGTTTCGGGAGTTACTGCAACTCTACCAGGAACGCCTGTACTGGCAGTGCCGCAATATTGTGAAGAATCATGAAGACGCCGATGATGTTTTGCAAAACACCTTTATAAAGATCTTCAGGAACATTGATAAATTTAAAGGTGATAGCCAGTTATTCTCCTGGATGTACCGCATCGCTACCAATGAGGCCATTACCTTTTTAAACAACAGAGCCAAAAAGCAACAAATAAGTTCAGAAGATCTTCAGCAAAAAATCATTGAAAATCTTGAAAACGATGTATTCTTTGAAGGTGATGAAATTCAGTTAAAGTTACAAAAAGCCATTGCCACCCTTCCGGAGAAACAACAACAGGTTTTTAACATGAAGTACTTCCAGGAATTGAAGTATAAAGAAATTTCTGATATCTTAGGTACTTCCGAAGGTGCTTTAAAGGCTTCATATCACCATGCCACCAAAAAAATTGAAGAATTTTTAAAACAGACTTAAACCTTTGGGAGAATTTTCAGTCAAATAATTAAATGAAAAAGAACGGGTTACCATATCACAACACATCAGGATTTAAAGTTCCGGAAGGTTATTTCCAGGACTTTGAAGCCCGTATGATGTCTCGCGTGACCGAAGATGAAAAGAACTTTGGCGACAATCCCTTCAAGGTGCCCAACGATTATTTTGAGCATCTTGGCGACAGGGTATTTGAAAAGATTGAAACTCCAAAAGAAGGAAAGGTCATTCCTCTTTTTAACAGGAAGATTTGGTCTTACGTTGCCAGTGTTGCAGCAGTGGTGGCCATTTTATTTAGCACCGTGATTTTTAACGACAGCAGCGAAGTAGGCTTTGAAGACCTAAACATTACCGCCGTTGAAAATTACCTTTTGGAATCGATTGATACAGACAACCCAAACGAGACCGATTTTGCACCTTATGAAATAACTGCTTCGGCAAACCCCTATATTGATAAAGAAGCCCTGTATGAATATCTCAATGAGAATATTGAAGAACCGGCGCTTCTACTTAATGAAAACTAGCATGAAAAATATTTTATTTATGATCCTCTTCCTTACTGCCGGCTTTTATGCCGAAGCACAGGACAGGGATGGGCACCGCGAGAAGATAAAAGCTCTCAAAACAGCCTATATTACTGAAGGGCTTAATTTAACGGCCCAGGAAGCCCAAAAATTTTGGCCTCTTTACAACGAATATGTTGATAAGCGCAGGGATTTGTACCGCCAGGAGAGAGCCGAAGTTGAAAACATTGAGTGCATTACCGAAGACAGGGCCAATGCCAAACTCGACGAGTACGTGTCTCTTGAACGTGAAGATTACCTCTTAAAAAAGAAATATTACAACGATCTCAAACAGATCTTTAGCGCCCGCAGAATTATGCAGTTAAAGAAAGTTGAAGATGAATTTAATCACAAGATGATGCTGGAGTATCGCCAGCGTAAAGATTCAAATAATAAATAGTTTTTTGGTTGGTTAGTTGAAATGATCCGGTTGCCGAAAGGCGCCGGATCATTTATTTTTACCTGAATTTTAATTTTGCCAGCCTGTTCTTTCCTGCCGCGTAAGCAATGCTGTCATTTAGAAATCGGATAGTGTAAAACCCTTCGGGAGAAAGTTCTTTCCAGCTCTGGCCGGCATCTTTGGAATACGAGATACCTGTAAATCCTACAGCCACCATTTCCTTGCCATCACCGCCGGGAACGTAACGTACACTGCTTTTATAACCGGGATCCTGGTCATCGGCAATTAGGTTCCAGGTCTTGCCGCCATCATTCGAGATTGCTTTGTTTCCGGAATTTTCTTCGGGGGCCGTATAATCTCCTCCAATGATCACGCCTTGTTGTTCATCATAAAAATCCATAGCGTAGCCGCCCTGGGTGTTTTTTCCCTGCACCAGTGGCGTATCGAAAACTTCCCAGGTTTTTCCTTTATTGGGTGTAAAATAAACTCTTGACCTTGCTCCTCCCGAAAGTATCCAGGCCTTCTCCCCTTCTACCGCAATGTTTGCATTGCTCGCTGCAAAGGCCGCTTCGCCTTCGGCAGCTTTTGGTAGTAGATCGCAGGGAAGTTTATTCCAGCTCTTCCCGCCGTCGCGGGAAATTATTACTGAAAGACAATTTTCCACAGGATCGCCCATCGCTATACCTTCTTGATCATTCCAAAAGGTCATGGCATCATAAAAGACCTTTTCACCTTCTTCTTTATATACCAGTTCCATTTGTCCGCTGTCGCCAGTTTTGTACAAAAGCGCCGGATTTGCAACGCTCAGCATAAAAAAATCTTCGGAAGTCCCTGCCACAGCCCTAAATTCGGGAGCAATCGAATCATACTGCTGCCGGCTTACCCGCACCTCATCTTTAGCCGAATTGTAAATACCATAAGCCCCGTTTGATCCCGCAAAGGCCAAATCTTCTCCCATGATCTCAATAGCCCTGATGCTGATGGAATCCTCGAGCAGCATGTCAATCTCGACTTCAGTAAAAGCTTGCCGCTCTCTGGTCAAAACCTCCTGCTGTTGTTCATTTTTAGGATCTGATTTACACCCGATTATTAATATAAAAAGAAGAAAAACTATACGCTTCATAACCTGAATTTGAAGGTAAAGATAGATTTTTCCGAAGTTTAAAAAGCTTACCTTTGCGCCTTTAAATAAAATTTATGCGCTTATACAGAAATTTGGTCTTTGCTACCGTTGATGCCCTTAGTGAAATATTTAATGAAGGAGCTTATGCCGATAAGGTGATTGAAAAAACACTTAAACGCGATAAACGTTGGGGTGCCCGGGACCGAAGCTTTATTGCTGAAACTACATACGACATTGTTCGCTGGAAAAGGCTTTACTCAGAAATTGCTGAAGTTAAAGCTCCATATTCCCGGGAAAATCTTTTCAGGTTATTCGCTGTTTGGGCGACATTAAGAGGAATCGAAATTCCGGCCGACTGGAAGCAGATAGAACCTGTTCCTACCCGCCGTATCAAAGGTAAATTCGACGAATTAAGCAAGATTAGAAAGTACAGGGAATCTGTGCCCGACTGGCTGGATGAAATGGGCGTAAAAGAGCTTGGTGAAGAAACCTGGGAAAAGGAAATCCATGCCTTGAATGAGCAGGCTCCCGTGATCCTTAGGGTAAATACGCTCCAAACTACAAGGGAAAAATTAAAACAGGAGCTTCAAAAAGAGGAGATTGAAACCGAATTTTTGGAAGGCTATCCCGATGCCCTGCAACTCAAGGAAAGAAAGAACGTGTTTAGGACAGAAGCCTTCAAAAATGGCTTTTTTGAGGTCCAGGATGCTTCTTCTCAACTGGTTGCCCGCTTCCTTGGTGTAGAACCGGGAATGCGTGTGGTTGATACCTGTGCCGGTGCCGGCGGAAAGTCTTTGCACCTCGCAGCCTTGATGGAAAATAAAGGTCAGTTGATCGCTACAGATATTTACGGCAACAAACTGAAGGAGTTGAAGCGCCGTGCCCGTCGGGCAGGAGCTCACAACATTGAACCGCGGGTGATAGACTCTTCAAAAGTGGTAAAAAAGCTCTACGGAAGTGCAGATCGTGTTCTTATAGACGCACCTTGTAGCGGCCTGGGCGTTTTAAGCCGAAATCCCGATGCAAAATGGAAGCTGCAACCGGAATTCATTGAGACCATCAGACAAACCCAGGAAGAGATCCTGAAGCAGTACTCTAAAATGGTAAAAAATGGCGGTAAAATGGTATACGCCACCTGTTCTATTTTACCTTCAGAAAATGAAGCGCAGGTAAAGAAATTTTTGGCTTCCGAAGAAGGAAAGGATTTCAGCCTGGCAAAAGATCAGAAGATCTTATCCAGCGAAACCGGATTTGACGGCTTCTACATGGCACTTCTGGAAAAGAAAAAATAATTCGGACCCATTAATATTCCTATTATCCTGCATTTTATTAAACGAAATGCAGGATTTTTTATTTAAACTGTTTCCAAAATGCTGAAAAGTTGAGGAATTTTACCATTACTTAATATAATGAACGGGAAATAAACTTTAATTTTGCGACAATCGAAAACCAATAACATTTAAAAAACTAAGATGAAAAAATCATTTTATTTACCTTTTTTAAGCATTCTTTTTCTGATTGGCTGTAGTTCTGATGATGATGTGAACACACCTATAGATCCAGATCCAGATCCAATAGAAGTAACTCCTTACTACGAAGTTCCTGATGCTCTTGCAGATTACTATGAAGGAATAGACTTCTCGGAAGAAAACGAGGAACTTTATGATGATCTTGCAACCCTTACTATTGCCAAACACAGCAACATGCTCGATTATACAGACAGGCATGATTACCTGTATAAGGCAGATGAAGATCCAAATAACCCAGACAATGTTGTTCTTATTTATACCGGTGAAAGCAGGTATTGGGAAGAATACCTATCTGGAGGCAATACTTATGAGCCCCAAACTTTTAATACAGAGCACGTATATCCACAATCTTTGGTGGATAATACAGCAAAAGGAGACCTACATCACCTTCGTGCAGCAGATGTCCAGGTAAACCAAACAAGAGGAAATTACCCTTTTACAGATGGGGAAGGATCTTTTGAGCTGGTAGACGGGAATAAATTCTTTCCCGGTGATGAATGGAGAGGTGATGTTGCCCGAATGATCATGTACATGAACCTGCGTTACGATGAGCCTTTTAACGAAATAGGTGGCCTGGAGCTTTTCCTTGAATGGAATACCGAAGATCCTGTTTCTGCCTTAGAACTTCAACGCAATGAGGTTATTTATGATGCACAGGGCAACAGAAATCCGTTTATCGATAACCCGCATCTTGCAACAAGATTATGGGGAGGTGACGAAGCTCAAAACCGCTGGAACGGAGAACCTGTAGAGGAAGACAATGAAGCACCTTCTGCTCCACAGGCATTGACAGCTTCAGAAGTAAGTTATGAAACCCTTGATCTAAGCTGGGAAGCAGCTACAGATAATATTGGTGTGGTTAAATATAATATTATGCTGGATGGAGAAAGTGTAACCAGTACTTCTTCGACTTCTACTACACTTGCAGATCTAACTCCCGGTACTACTTACTCAATCACTGTTGCCGCAGTAGATGCAGCCGGAAATGTTTCCGAAGAAAGCGACGCAGTAGAAGCAACCACCAATGAAGATACAGAAGCACCTACCACTCCTGCAAATCTTACTGTTGGCACTGTCACTTCTAATAGTGTAAGCCTTAGCTGGGATGCTTCAACAGACAATGTAGAAGTAATGGAGTACGATCTTTTCCTAGATGGAGAATATAATGCCACTACCACAAATACCGAATTTACTATTGCAGGATTAGAAGCTGAAACTCAATATTCTTTCACAGTACTTGCAAGAGATATTTACGACAATGAATCTGCACAAAGCGCAGCCGTAGAAGCTACGACTACAGAAGAAACCGAAAATGGCGGTGGAACTTCTGCCGAACTTTTCTTTTCTGAATATGTTGAAGGAGGCGGAGTTAATAAAGCTGTAGAAATTGCCAATATCACAGGCGAAGAGGTTGACCTTTCTGCATATTCTATTCAGAAGCAGGTGAACGGAAATGGAGAATGGAGCAATGAATACACTCTTGAAGGAACTTTAGCCAGCGGAGATGTATTTGTGATCAGCAATGGTGGTGCAGATATTCAGGCAATCATTGATGCCTCTGATGTTTCGTTAAGCGGAGCGCCAGTCGATTTTAACGGTGATGATCCAGTTGGATTATTTAAAAATGGCGTTCTAATAGATATGATTGGTGTTGACGGGGACGTTGATTTTGGAAAAGATGTTACCCTAAGAAGAAAATCGACCGTGACCGCGCCAAACACAACCTACACAGAAGATGAGTGGGAAGTTCTTGAAAAGGATACTGTAGACGGATTGGGAACTTACTAGGTCTTAATCTAAACCTGTTAAAAAGCCACAAATTCTACGTAGAATTTGTGGCTTTTTTCATTTTCCACACAATTGTTATCTTCTAAAAAGATGTAAATTTGCTTCTTTACAAACAACACAAAACCCACAGAATGATCCTATTCTTCGGAAACAAGCCTAACAAGGTGTATGCGGTTCAAACCCACAAGTCACTTTCGGCTGAAAAAATAGTCAAATTAAACTGGCTTTTTGGAAACGCTCAATATTTAGATAAATCTGCCCTGGCAGATTTTTTTGTTGGTCCCCGTGCCGCCATGATCACCCCCTGGAGCACAAATGCCGTTGAGATCACTAAGAACATGGGGATTGAAGGCATTCTTAGAATTGAGGAATTCATTGAGGTTGATGACAATTACCACGATTTTGATCCTATGCTTTCACAGCTGTATAAGGGTCTTGATCAGGATATTTTTACTATTAACATAGATCCCGAACCTGTTCGCGAAGTAGAGAATATTGCTGCTTACAACAACAAAGAAGGTTTAGCGCTAAACGACGAAGAGGTAGATTACCTGGAAAAACTTTCAGAAAAAATAGGCCGCAAACTTACAGATTCCGAAGTTTTCGGATTTTCCCAGGTGAATTCCGAACACTGTCGTCACAAGATCTTCAACGGCGTTTTTGAGATAGACGGTAAAGAAAAACCTGTTTCGCTCTTTAAGCTCATCAGGAAAACTTCCGAAGAAAACCCGAACGATATAGTTTCGGCTTATAAAGATAACGTGGCCTTTGTAAAAGGGCCAAGAGTGGAGCAGTTCGCTCCACAGTCAGCAGACAAGCCCGACTTTTACAGGAAAAAAGATTTTGATTCGGTAATTTCCTTAAAAGCAGAAACTCACAACTTCCCAACTACGGTTGAACCTTTTAACGGGGCTGCAACAGGAAGTGGCGGGGAGATTCGCGACAGGCTGGCCGGTGGAAAAGGTTCTCTTCCGCTCGCAGGAACTGCCGTTTATATGACCTCTTACTCAAGGCTTGAAAAAGACAGAGCCTGGGAAGACGCTTTCCCGGCAAGGCCATGGCTTTATCAAACGCCAATGGACATCCTTATAAAAGCTTCCAACGGGGCTTCAGATTTCGGAAATAAGTTCGGGCAGCCGCTAATTGCAGGTTCGGTGTTCACTTTTGAGCATTCAGAAGATAGAAGGGCGCTGGGTTATGACAAAGTAATTATGATGGCTGGCGGAATTGGCTACGGTAAAGCAGAACAGGCGATTAAAGGAGCTCCAAAAGAAGGAGATCAAATCGTGGTTCTTGGAGGCGAGAATTACCGTATTGGTATGGGTGGTGCCGCAGTATCTTCAGCAGATACCGGGGAATTCAGTAGCGGAATTGAATTGAATGCAATTCAACGTTCCAACCCCGAAATGCAAAAACGAGCTGCCAACACCATTCGTGCAATGGTGGAGGCAGATGAAAATACAATTGTTTCCATTCACGACCACGGTGCGGGCGGACACCTCAACTGTCTTAGCGAACTTGTTGAAGACACAGGCGGCAATATCGATCTTGATAAACTTCCGGTGGGAGATCCTACCCTTTCAGCAAAAGAGATCATTGGCAATGAATCTCAGGAGCGAATGGGGTTAATTATTTCAGATAAAGACCTGCAGCATATGCAGAAGATCGCCGAAAGAGAACGAACGCCACTTTACGCCGTGGGTCATGTAACCAATGACAGACAGTTCACTTTTGAGAGCAAGACAAAGGGCGACAAGCCGATGGATCTTGCCCTTGCAGATATGTTTGGCAGTTCTCCAAAAATGGTGATGAAAGATAAAACCATTGAAAGAAAATATGCCGAAGTTGATTACAACCCGAATAACTTTCAGAAATACCTGGAGCAGGTGCTGCAACTTGAGGCTGTTGGTTCAAAAGACTGGCTTACCAATAAAGTTGACCGTTGCGTAACCGGAAGGGTAGCAAAACAACAAACTGCCGGACCTTTACAGTTGCCGCTTAACAACTGCGGAGTGATGGCGCTTGATTATAAAGGTAAGGAAGGCGTGGCAACTTCAATTGGCCACTCCCCTGTTTC
Source organism: Salinimicrobium sp. WS361 (assembly GCF_050750585.1). NCBI lineage: Bacteria > Pseudomonadati > Bacteroidota > Flavobacteriia > Flavobacteriales > Flavobacteriaceae > Salinimicrobium > Salinimicrobium sp. WS361. Next base: position 164,376 of record NZ_JBOJLM010000003.1, on the reverse strand, counting down.
GGCATTGATCGATCCTGTTGCCGGGTCGCGCAACTCTATTGCCGAAGCACTTACCAACATTGTATGGGCACCTCTTGAAAAGGGCTTAAAATCGGTCTCTTTGTCGGCAAACTGGATGTGGCCGTGCAACAACGAAGGTGAAGATGCAAGGCTTTATGAAGCTGTGCAGGGAGTATCAGATTTTGCTATTTCCCTCGGGATAAATGTTCCTACCGGGAAGGATTCCCTTTCTATGAAACAGCGTTATGAAGACGGAAACGTTCTGGCGCCGGGTACGGTAATCATTTCGGCTGCGGGGCATTGCGACGAGATCACAAAAGTAGTTGAACCCGTACTTCAAAAAAACGGTGGCGCCATCTATTACATCAATTTTTCACAGGATGAATTTAAATTGGGAGGTTCTTCTTTTGGGCAAATTCTGAATAAAGTTGGATCCGAGGCACCTACGATTAAAGACAATAAACATTTTGCTGCCGCATTTAATACTGTGCAGGAGTTGATAAGGAAAGATTTGATCCTGGCCGGTCACGATGTGGCTTCGGGCGGATTGATCACAACCCTTCTCGAAATGTGCTTTGCAGATGTCGATCTTGCAGCAGAATTTAACCTCACTAAACTTGGGGAAAAAGACAGCGTGAAAATGCTATTTTCGGAGAACTCCGGAATTGTGTTTCAGGCAAAAGATGCTTCCGTAGAAGCCATTTTAAAGGAAAAAGGAGTAGCATTCTTTAAGATTGGAAAAGCCACTGAAGGTAAAACCCTAAAGATCAAAAACGGAGATCAAACCCTGAAGTTTGATATTCCGAAGCTACGCGATACCTGGGGCCGTACTTCATTCCTGCTTGATGAGAGGCAGAGTGGAATAGACAATGCTACCGAACGATATAAGAATTACGCAAAACAGCCGCTGCACTTCAAATTCCCGGAAGGTTTCAGTGGAAAATTACCGGCCTCCCCTGGCCCCTCCAAAGGAGGGGAGTCGCGAATTAAAGCGGCGATCATTAGAGAGAAAGGCTCAAATTCTGAAAGAGAAATGGCGTATGCCATGGATCTTGCCGGCTTTGATGTGAAGGATGTTCACATGACCGACCTCATCTCAGGCCGTGAAACTCTTGAGGATATACAATTTATTGCTGCAGTAGGCGGGTTCTCAAATTCAGATGTGCTGGGAAGTGCCAAAGGCTGGGCCGGCGCTTTCTTATACAATGAAAAAGCAAAAGCAGCTCTAGACAATTTCTTTGCAAGAGAAAACACGCTTTCCCTGGGAGTTTGTAATGGTTGCCAACTGTTTATGGAGCTTGGTTTGTTACATCCAGACCACAAGGAGAAGCCAAAAATGCTGCACAACGAATCCCATAAATTCGAATGTAATTTCACCTCTATGGAAATTGCTGAAAATGATTCGGTGATGATGCACTCTTTATCGGGTACCAGACTCGGAATATGGGCGGCCCACGGAGAAGGGAAATTCAGTTTCCCGTATGAAGTGGAGCGATATAAGATCATTGGAAAGTACGGCTATGAAACCTATCCTTCAAACCCCAATGGTTCGCACTACAATACCGCTATGATTGTGAGTGACAATGGCCGTCATTTAGCCATGATGCCGCACCTTGAACGCTCTACCTTCCCGTGGAACTGGGCACATTACCCAAAAGACCGGCAGGATGAAGTTAGTCCCTGGATAGAGGCTTTTGTCAATGCCAGGAAATGGCTTGAAAAGCAGGAGAATTAAGCATAAAAAAAGGTCCGGAAGAAACTCCGGACCTTTTTTTTTAATCTTGGATTACAAATCTTAGTTGTTGATTGGATACTCTTCAAAAATGGCATTTACGAGATCCCTTATTCCCTGAATATTGCTTTGGCTGCTAAGGCTCTCTGATGCCACACCTTTCCAGACTGTATTTTTTGTTTCGCGGTCTACAAGATTAATAACCACGGTACCTTCTTCATATGCATAAGTATCGATATCGTAGCCAACAATATTATTGTATCCGGCATATCCGCCGTAGTAGTAGTTATTGTAAAGCGGGTTTATTGTTCTCACGCCAGTGGTGTAAGGATAAGTAGCATAAACAGCGTCTGTTGTGGTTTCTACTTCAGTATCTGTTTCGGTACTTATAAGAACAAGTAAATCTGGATCTTGACGATCAAGGTTGTATCCTGCTTCCCTCATGTTCATATTTACCGCCTCAATTACAGCCCGGTTCACATCTTCAGAATCCATTGGCAGGTTTTCGGCACTAACGTTAGAATTGGGTAAATATGCAAAAGAGTCATAATTACCGAGATCTTTTGAGGTGGTTTTTTGGGTTGCCACTCTAGGGCCACACCCCAGAATAAATGCTCCTATTAATAAGAAAACAATAAGATTGAGTTTTTTCATAGCTGTTGATTTTTGTTTTTTACTTCTTTCTTTTCAATTTAAACATTTAATCTTCTGTATATTAGTCATTTAACTGAATTATTACATTTTTAACCCACTTGGAGGATTATTTCTTCGGAAAATCACAAATCAGGTGCAGGCATTTCACCTTTCTATAACAGAATTTCGGCTGATGATTCTTAACTTAAGAGGAAAAACCGAAGGATGAATAACACAGATAAAGACGAACCGTATTTTGGACGCGGGAATCCTGCTATGCAACTGGAAGTTGTAAAAGCAAAGGGCAGCTACGTCTATGATGCTAACGGAAAGAAATATGTGGATTTTCTGGGAGGCGCCGGAGTCGGAAATCTTGGCTGGGGCGTTGAAGAAATTGAGGAAGCCATTCGGAAGAAAGACCGTCCGGCTTACGTTTATCCTAACTTTCACTACAAGCCGTGGAATGAACTGGCTGAACTTTTGGCTGAACTGGCACCCGGAAAACTTCAGAAAGCCTACAGGATGACAGGAGGATCGGAAGCTGTGGAAGCCGCTCTTGAAATGGCCACCATGTACACCGGCAGAAAAAAGATCCTCTCCGTTGAAGGAAGCTACCACGGGAATACGGTGGGCGCTTTAAGCATAGGCGCTACAAAAAAGCGAAGATCTTTCCCGAATCTTTTAGAAGGGTGTGAAAAACTGGAACTGCCGCTGAACCAGGAAAAACTGGACCGGGTGAAAAAACTGCTTTCAACAAAAGATTTTGCGGCAGTCATTATGGAACCCGTCATCATCAACCTCGGCGTAGTAATTCCCGAAGCTGAATTCATGAAAGACCTTGACAAAATTTGTAAAGTAACAGGCACATTGCTGATCATGGATGAAGCCATTACAGGTTTTGGAAGAACCGGAAAAATGTTTGCTTCTGAACACTTTGATATTGAACCCGACATCTTGTGCATGGCTAAAGCCATTACTGCCGGACATGCCGGAATGGGCGCAGTAATGACCACATTGGCCATTGATGAAAAAGTGGGTAGAAAAATTGGATTATATTCGTCTTATGGATGGCATCCAATTTCGGTAGATGCATCTCTGGCGGCGCTCAACTACCTTCAGAAGAACGAAAAAAGACTTTTCGACAATATAGAACAGCTCGCAAAAACCTTCAAAAAGGGCATTTCCGAAGTAAATTTTAGAGAAAAGCCCGACGTGCGAATTAAGGGCGCTGCTATTGGTGTAGAGGTTCACGATAAAGATTATGCCTCAAACATAAAAGAAAAAGCCCTTGAGAAAGGCCTGTTAATGAACACCGAGGGTGCTGCCCTCCTGTTTCTTCCTAATTTCGAAATGACCAGTGAAACAGCTCTCGAAGGGCTCGATTTATTAAAATCCTGCGTCTAAATATGAGATTTTGTAAATTTTATTTGAAATAGATGCTTCTTTTGCTATTTTGCACAGACTATTGTAACAAATCAATAAATGATTGAAATAAAAAGACTTTTTGACTTTCCCTATTTCCAATTAGAAAACGCACCACGGGAAAAATCCCTGGTCACCAAGTATAATGGGAAATGGGAAGCCCTTTCTTCTCAGGAATATGTAGACCAGGCCAACGCCATGAGCCGCGGATTGCTACGACTGGGCATTCAGCCCAATGATAAGATCGCAGTGATCTCGACCAGTAACCGGACTGAATGGAACATAATGGACATTGGGATCTTACAGCTGGGTGCCCAAAATGTACCTATCTACCCTACCATTTCTGAAGAAGATTATGAATATGTGCTCAATCACAGTGAGTCTATTTATTGTTTTGTATCAGATAAAGAGATACTTGACAAGGTTAATACCATTCGCAGTAACACACAATTAAAAGGTGTTTACACCTTTGATGAAATTCCCGGAGCCGATAACTGGAAAGAAATCCTGAAAATGGGGGAAGACCAATCTAATCAGGATGAAGTTGAGGCGCGAAAAAAGGCAGTTAAAGAAGATGATCTTGCAACGCTGATCTATACTTCGGGAACTACCGGAAGACCAAAAGGGGTAATGTTAAGCCATAAGAACATTGTTAGCGATGTACTGCTGAGTTCAGACCGCGTACCATTCGAGTTTGGAACCTACACTTCTCTCAGCTTTCTTCCCGTATGTCACATTTTTGAGAGGATGATCCTCTACCTCTATCAGTACTACAGCGTTTCTATTCATTTTGCTGAATCTATAGACAAGATAAGTGACAACCTGAAGGAGGTGAAGCCACATGTGATTTCGGCTGTACCAAGGCTGCTGGAAAAGGTGTACGACAAGATCATTGCAAAAGGATCTACCGTGGGCGGTGTTAAGCAAAAGCTTTTCTTCTGGTCAGTTGAACTTGGCCTTGAATACGAGCCTTACGGAGCTAATGGCTGGTGGTATGAAACCCGACTTAAGATTGCCAGAAAGCTGGTGTTCTCTAAATGGAAAGAAGGTCTGGGTGGTAGAATTGAACTTATTGTATCGGGAAGTGCGGCACTGCAGCCAAGACTTGCCCGCGTATTTGCAGCTGCAGGAATCCCGGTGATGGAAGGCTACGGCTTAACCGAAACTTCTCCTGTAATTGCTGTTAATGACCAAAGAAACCACGGTTTCAAGATTGGAACGGTAGGGAAAGTCCTTAAAGATGTAGAGGTAAAGATCGCTGAAGACGGCGAGATACTTTGTAAAGGACCCAATGTAATGATGGGCTACTACAAAGAACCTGAGAAAACAAAACAAGCTATTAACGGGGACGGATATTTTCACACCGGAGATATTGGAGAGCTTGACAGCGAAGGGTTCCTGAAGATCACCGACCGCAAGAAGGAGATGTTCAAGACCTCTGGCGGAAAATATGTTGCACCCCAGGTTATAGAGAACCAAATGAAGCAGTCGCGTTTTATTGCTGAATTAATGGTGATTGGCGAGGGTGAAAAAATGCCAGCTGCACTCATACAACCCGATTTTGAATTTGTTCGGGAATGGGCAAAAAGAAAACACATAGAAGTAGGCCCGAGTAATGCCGATCTTATTCATAACGAAGAGGTTAAAAAACGTATCCAGGAGGAAGTAGACTTTTACAATCAAAAGTTCGGAAGCTGGGAAAAGATCAAAAAATTTGAACTTACACCCGATGTTTGGAGTATTGAGAGCGAACACCTCACTCCTACCATGAAGCTAAAACGCCGCAACATCATAAAGCTTTACCAGGACCTTTACGACGGCATCTACGAGAGGTAGCATTAATTATTTAAAAAATACATTCAAAATGTCCGGGGGTAAATTTACCCCCGGACATTTTTTTTAAAATAATATCAGAATTTGAAAGAATCGGTAAATAAGGATCTGCAGGAAAACCGTAAATTAGGGTCTCCAAAATAGCAAAAAATGCGCCTCCTTATTTTATTTATTACAGCTATTCTTTTCAGCAGCTGCAAAACGGAACAAGAACTTCCCAAAAACAAATTTTTTGAACCTCAAAATGAAAGCTTTACCTACTCCGGCCGCATCTTACCATCGAGTGAAGGCACAAAGCTCATTGCTTCGGCTTCTTCAGTAAAAGCAGATGTTTATGGCGACACGGTTACCATTTTCATGAAAAGTGACGGTGCAGAGCACCATTACGTAGCGGTAGAGTTGAATGACGAGTACAAAGGCCGCTTCAGGATTACCAAAGACAGCCTCAAATTCCCACTTCCGAAGAAAGATTCAGCCAATACCCTGGCCATCTACAAAGAAACTGAAGCCTCTAACGGCCTTTTAATCTTCAATGGCCTAAGAGCACAAAAGATCGAAAAAACTTCCGAAGAAAAACGCGCAAAGATCGAGTTTATAGGCGATTCTATTACCTGTGGAATGGGCGCCGATACCAGTGAAATTGATTGTGAAGAAGGAGAATGGTATGATCAACACAGTGCCTACATGGCTTATGGGCCACGTGTGGCACGAATGCTTGATGTAGATTTTGAAGTAAACTGCGTCTCGGGCATGGGCATGTACCGAAACTGGAATGACGAAGACCAGCCTGTAATGCCGCAGGTTTATCCTTACCTGCACCTTAACGGGGAACAGGGTAAACGGGCAGAGATCAAAAAAGATGATGTACCAGACATTGTAAGTATTGCCCTTGGCACCAATGATTTTTCTGTGGGAGATGGAAAAAAGGAACGTCTTCCGTTTAAAGAAGAGAGCTTTAAAGAGAACTACATAGGTTTTATCAAAGCCTTGTATGAGGTCTATCCCGATACTCAAATTGCGCTTATCTCCAGCCCAATGACCGGGGAAAAAGAAGGACAGGAGCTAATAAGGATTCTGAAAGACATTAAAAATGAATTCCCGGACAGGTCTATTGCTGTCTTTGAGTTTGAAAAAATGAATGCTTCAGGTTGCACCGGGCATCCTGCCCTGGAAGACCATGAACTTATGGCTGAAAAACTTCTGCCTTTTTACCAAAAACTTCTTAATAAAAACACACATGAATAAATATACCGCCGCCGAAGACCGCTATGAAAAAATGATTTATCGCCGCTGCGGCAAAAGTGGTATAAAACTGCCGCTACTTTCCCTTGGCCTGTGGCACAACTTCGGGAATACCACCAGCTTTGAAAATTCACGACAGCTGCTGCGAACAGCTTTTGACAACGGAATAACACACTTTGACCTGGCTAACAATTACGGACCTCCATACGGTTCGGCAGAAACCAATTTTGGCAAGATCTTCAAAGAAGATTTTCAGGCGTATCGCGATGAGCTGCTTATTTCAACCAAGGCCGGCTGGGATATGTGGCCGGGGCCATACGGCAACTTCGGGTCGCGCAAATATCTTATTGCCAGCCTGGATCAATCTCTCAAGAGAATGGGACTGGATTATGTGGATATTTTCTATCATCACCGCCCCGATCCTGCCACTCCACTTGAGGAAACTATGGGAGCGCTGGATCAAATCGTGAGACAGGGAAAAGCCCTATATGTGGGCGTTTCACAATATTCGGCAGGACAAACGGCAAAAGCAGCAGAAATTCTCCGGAACCTGGGTACGCCATTTATTATACATCAGCCCCGCTACAACATGTTTGACCGGTGGGTTGAAGATGGCCTTTTAGACACCCTCGAAAAAGAAGGCCTGGGCAGCATCGTCTTTTCTCCCCTGGAGCAGGGCATTCTTACCTCCAAATACCTGGATGGTATCCCTGCCGATTCCCGGGCAGCAATTGAAGGCGGTTATCTCGACAAAAATAAGATCACTCCCAGACTTTTAGAACAGGTGAAGCAGCTCAATGAAATTGCTCAAAACCGCGACCAGTCCCTTGCACAAATGGCTATAGCCTGGCTGTTAAAAGATGATAGAGTCACTTCAGTTTTAGTGGGTGTGAGTCGCGTTTCACAACTTCAGGATAATATCGACGGTTTAAAAAATTTCGATTTTACTAAAGAAGAACTCGAAAAGATTGAAACAATCTCAAAAAAAGAATAACATGCGAATTTTAATTTTACTCATAGCTATCTTCTTTATGGCCCCTGTTGACGCTTTCTCGAACATCTCACTACCTTCAGTATTTTCAGACAATATGGTGCTACAGCGCAATTCGGATGTAAAAATCTGGGGTTGGGCAAAACCGGGCGAAGTGGTGAAAATTTCGACCACCTGGGCCGGCGAAACGCTTCAAACTACTGTAGGGAAGAATGGAAAGTGGGAGATCATGCTCCCCACTCCCGATATTAGAGGTCCGCAGGAAGTGAGCATTACAGGTTATAATACTGTAGTACTCAAAAATGTGCTTTTAGGAGAGGTTTGGCTGGTGAGCGGCCAGTCTAATATGGAATGGACTGCAGCTGCCGGAATAGACAATGCCGAAGCTGCTATTGCAGATGCAGAGAATGACCAGATTCGTTTCTTCACGGTGTTGAATAGAACCGCCTCCTGCCCTCAACAGGATCTCGACGGAAGCTGGGTAGCAAGTACACCCGAAACTATGAAATACTTTAGTGCAGTGGCTTATTTCTTCGGAAAAAAGATCAATAAAGAACTTGGTGTACCGGTGGGACTTATAAACTCCAGCTGGGGCGGTACTCCGGCTGAAGTATGGATGCCTTCTGAAGTAATAGAAAATAGTGAAGAATTGACTGAAGCAGCCAAAATACTCCCCAATACAGAATGGGGACCACGGGATCCAGGCTTGCTCTACAATGCAATGATTGCCCCATTGGTACCATTTGAACTTGCCGGTGTACTGTGGTACCAGGGAGAATCAAATACAGATAACGCCGATCATTACGAGCAAATATTTTCGGCGCTTATCAATTCCTGGCGTCAAAAATGGCATAAAGAACTTCCGTTTTTCTATGCCCAAATTGCACCTTATGGGTATGGTGACAATTTTTGGGGAGTGAAAGTGAGAGATGCCCAGCGCAGGGTGCTTAAAATGCCAAAAACCGGGATGGTTATGACCAGTGACATTGGAGACATTAAAGACATTCACCCGCGTAACAAAGAAGATGTGGGGCTGCGCTTTGCCGCACTCGCACTAAATGATGTCTACGGAAGAGAAACCGCTGCACATGCCCCGCTTGTTTCAGAAATTAAAAAGAATAAAAATAAGCTTAAGATAACCTTCAGTAATGCCGAAAAATTAAGCCTGGATAAAGAAAATCAGGCCTCTCAATTTGAAGTAGCAGGAAAAGACGGAAATTTTAAGCCGGTAAAATTCAGCATTAAAAACAATACCATTGAATTGAATGTGAGAGAAATAAAAGACCCTGTTGGAGTCCGCTATTCATGGCGCAACACCGGCACTTCAAATATTTTCAATGAAGCAGGCTTACCAGCCTCCAGTTTTGCTGAAGAAATTGAGTAGGATTACAGCAGAATCTTGAAAAACATTTACCTTCACAGCGTTCAAATTAAATATAGTTAATGAAGATTCTCTACACTTTTTGTGCTGTAATTATCATGTTCAGCATTTCAGGAAAAGCCCAGGAAAACAATTTGATTGCCGAAGGTGCCGAACTAAAACTCGTGGCCGATGGTTATGAGTTTACTGAAGGGCCTGCTGCCGATGCCCAGGGCAACGTTTATTTCACCGATCAACCTAACAACAAAATTTACAAATGGTCTGCAAATGACGGCCAGGTCTCGGTTTTCATGGAAGAATCGGGTAGAGCCAATGGTCTCTACTTTGATGCTGAAGGCTATCTTTATGCTGCAGCCGATAAATATTCGGAACTATGGCAAATAAGCCCCAACAAAGAAATAAAAGTGCTGCGGGATAATTTTAGAGGCCAAAGGTTAAACGGCCCCAACGACCTTTGGGTGGCGCCGGATGGAGGAATATTTTTAACCGATCCTTTTTACCAGCGGTCTTACTGGAGTCACAGCAAACAACCTATAAAAGAGCAACGGGTCTATTACATGACTCCCGATAAAAAGGGCTTTTTTATGGCTGCAGACAGTCTTGTAAAACCTAATGGCCTTATTGGAACTCCCGATGGTCAATCTCTTTACGTGGCCGATATTGAAGACAACAAAACCTGGAAATACAGTATAGGGAAAGACGGAAAATTAGAAAACAAGACGCTGTTCACCGAAATGGGATCTGACGGTATGACCATAGACGAGCAGGGTAATGTCTACCTCACGGGAGACGGCGTAACGGTTTTTAACGGTGCCGGAGAAAAGATACTTCACATTCCCGTAAATAAAGAATGGACAGCCAATGTCACTTTTGGCGGAAAAGACAGAAAGACCTTGTTTATTACAGCAATGGATTCTCTTTTTAGCCTGGAGATGAACGTAACCGGGAAATAAATTAATTAGGTGACTAACAAAAAAAAACTCTTCAAAAATGACATTTTTGAAGAGTTTTTTTACTGTAATTCAATTTATTGAACAAAAACCTCGAGCAGCTCTACGCCTTCGGAAGTAATTTGCACCTCCTTAACTTCTGCCGGAATAAGTAAGGTTTGTCCCTGAACTATTTTTTCAGAATTTCCACTGACACTAATTTCAGCATCACCACTAACACACATGTAGATGACGAATGAATCCAGTTGAGCGTAATCTTTTACAATCTCCCCTTTAACCGGAAGAAAATTGGTAGTAAAGTATTCACAGCTGGCTATATTGGTAGAATGATTTTCTTCTCTTTTATAAGTCCTTTTAAAATCATCTTTTTTCTCGAAGTCTATCGCATCAAGAGCAAGATCGGTGTGCAGTTCGCGAGAATTACCTTCAGCATCTACCCTGTCCCAGTCATAGATCCGATAAGTAATATCGGAAGTCTGCTGAATCTCTGCCAGAAGGACCCCGGCACCAATGGCATGAACTTTCCCTGTATTGATAAAAAATGAGTCGCCTTTTTCTACTTTTTCAAAGTTCAGCAATTCGGTGATCTTCCCGGAGTTGAGATGTTCCAAATATTCTTCTTTGGAAATGCTCTTTTTGAAGCCCACATTGATCTCTGCTCCTTCATCGGCTTGCATGATGTACCACATTTCGGTTTTTCCGAAGGAATTGTGGCGTTTTTTGGCGATATCGTCATGCGGATGCAGTTGTACTGAAAGTTCGGTTTTGGCATCAATGAATTTGATCAAAAGCGGAAATTCAGCTCCAAACTTTTTAAAGTTCTTCTTGCCTAAAAGTCCTTCTTTATACTCCTCTAAAAGGGCATTTAGTGTTTGCCCTTTTAGAGCACCATTTTGTACTACAGAAATATCGCCTTTCACACCCGAAATTTCCCAGCTCTCACCAAGGTCTTCCCGATTGGAATCTTTATTTAATATGGTTCTTAACTTATTACCACCCCAGATCTTTTCTTTCAGGATGGGTTCGAATTTTATAGGATAATTCAGCATTTATAGTGGGTTAGAAGTTGTAAAGATAAGAACGAATTCAGGAAAAATTAATTCCAGATACTAATCTTTTCTTCCCTGCCAGTACGGTAACTCTCAATTATATGAATAGCTTCTTTTACCAGTGAAACAGGATATTTACAAGTCTTATTCTGGCAAACGTAGATCAAGGTCTTCCCTTCAACAAGTTTTTTTTCCAGGAGTGGTAAATTTTCATTTTGGCCTCCCATAAAAATAGAGGTTGGTAAATATTCCCTTTGCATACTTATATTCTTTTGCCGGGCATCTTTGCCTACAATTGCAACCTCATAGGCGCCAAAAGCTTTGGTACCAATTAATTTTGTCCAGTTTGCATAAAATGAGGGATCTTCCACAACGAGATTGTACATTTGCCCCAACATCTCCTCACTCATGGTTAAGTATTCCTGATTTTCCAGGAGCGTTCCTAAAACAAAGAGATTATGTGCCATAACGGAATTGGATGAAGGCATCACGTTGTCATCAAGTTCAAGTTTCCTTGCCACCAGATTCTTATCATTATCTGAAGTATAAAAGAACATGCTGCTTTCGTCATTTTTAAAATGTTCGATTGCATAAAGCATTAGTTTTTCTGCCTTTTCAAGCCACTGAATATTAAAGGTCACCTGGTAAAGATTTATATAAGCCCTGCTTAAAAAGGCATAATCATCGAGAAAAGCGTTTATCCCGCTTTCTCCATCTATGTAGCTCCTATATAAACCTGAATCGGACCTAAGCATTTTGTCATCTATGAATTCGGCACATTTAATAGCATTTTCGAGGTATCGTGGTTCCCCAATAGCCAGAAAAGCATCGAGATAAGCATCTACCATAAGGGCATTCCAGGAGGTGAGGGATTTATTGTCAACAGTAGGTTGATTCCTGCCCTGTCTCGACTTGAAAAGCTTTTCTTTCGCAGTAGCCAGTGTAGAAGTAAATTCATTATTTGACATTCCTTCTTTCCGGGTGAATTCTTCAGGAGAAAACTGGCGAAAAAGAATATTGTTACCCTTTTCCCAATTTCCGTAAGGTTCGATGTTATAGAATTTGGTTACCAGCTCAAGTTCAGAAGTATTTAAGACGTTTCTCAGTTCGTCAATGGTCCAGATGTAATACTTACCTTCTTCCCCATCTGTATCTGCATTTAAAGAGGAGTAAAAGCCTCCCTGTCCATTTGACAGCTCTCTTTCTACAAATTCTATACTCTCTTCTATAACTGCTTTATATTCATTTGAAGGAGTTACCTTATAAGCTTTAGAGTAAACACTGATTAATTGTGCGTTATCATAGAGCATTTTTTCAAAGTGCGGGATCAACCATTCCGGATCTGTAGTGTACCTTGAAAATCCACCTCCCAGTTGATCATAAATTCCTCCCCTGGCCATTTTATCCAGGGTGGTCTTAACCATTTGCAATACTTCTTCATCTTGTGTAAGATAATAATGCTGCAAAAGTGCATCCCAGTTTACCGGTAATGGAAATTTTTGTTCTCCCTGGTACCCGCCTTCTTCTGTATCAAATCTTGGCTTCCAGCTTTTCAATAAAGTGAGATAATCGGTCTCAGTAATATTATTTTTTTGAGTTTCAAGATCTGTTATGCTATTGGTACTTTTAATTCCTTCAGTTAAAGCATTAGCAGTTTCTACTAATGATTGTTTATCTTCCTTGTAAACTTTCGTGATTTGAGTTAGCACACTTTTCCATTCTTCAGGTGGGAAGTATGTTCCCGCAAAAAAAGGTTTTCCATTAGGAAGTGCCACTGCGTTTAAAGGCCATCCACCATTACCGTTCAAAAGTTGGGCAGCATTCATGTAGATCTTATCAATATCTGGCCGTTCCTCTCTGTCGATCTTAATTGAAATAAAGTCCCGATTCATAATCGCTGCGACGCTGGAATCCATAAAACTTTCCCTTTCCATTACATGACACCAGTGACAGCTGGCATATCCCACGCTAATTATTATAGGTTTATCTTCGGCTTTTGCTTTTTCAATGGCTTCATCTCCCCATTCGTACCAGTCTACAGGATTGTCTGCATGGCCTCTCAGGTAAGGGCTACTAGCCCCTGCGAGACGGTTCTCTTTAACCTCCTCTTCTTTTGGTTCGTTCTTACAGCCCGTGGAGAAAATAATCGTACAAAGTAAGCCGGTTAACAGCGGAAATCTGATTTTTTTTAGGAATATCATTGCTATGTAAAAGATTGAATAGTATAAATATATGGGGTTTTCAACAACTTTGAATGAATACCTGGCAGATTGACAACGGTAAACATAGATATCATTAAATAAAAAAACCCCTTCAAGTATATTGAAAGGGTTTTTCATTTAAAAAAGGCTAATTAGAATCCCGGATTTTGATCTTCCTGGGTTATGTTATCATTAGACGAAATTTCATCATTGGGTATTGGCCAAAGCTCATTCTTACCTGCCTGGAAACCATATTGCCCAAGATAATCTGCAGCAAGCCCCCATCTTACGAGGTCTGGAAAACGCACCTGTTCCCCGGCTAATTCTACCAGTCTTTCCTGAACTATAGCATCAAAAACTTCTTGCTGGGAAAGGGTCAAAGGCAGAGGATCTAACTCAGCTCTTTCTCTTACCTCATTAATGTACCCTATGGCAGTTGCCTGATCTTCTACGATATTAGCAGCTTCAGCCATCATAAGTAGCACATCGGCATAACGTATCACTTTGAAATTGATTCCGGAAGCCTGATCTTCATTAACATCTTTATAATAATTCTGATATTTTCTCCAGGCTGCCCTGCGTTCAAGAGGTATGTAAATCTCGTCTTCAGGAACCGGTTCCGGAATGGGCCCTGAACGGATAATACTTTCACCTGCCCAGGAATCTCCATCGGTATAAAAGGTTTCCTCAAACCTGATATCCCCATCTTCATATGCATCAAGAAGAGCCGGTGAAGGATAAGCATTGAACCAATCATTAAATCCATACTCCTGGCCACGGAAGGTAACCTCATTGGCATCTTCCCCGGAAGAGTTGGAATTCCACACTGCAGAATTACCTAAATCGTCATCAAATTGAACTTCAAAAATAGATTCTGGTCCAAATTCATTTTCTTCAGTGAAATTATTAAAGTAATCGTCTTCAAGAGAATACTTCCCATAAATTTCATTAAAAGCATTTAAGGCCTCCTGGTACTCTTCCTGATACAGGTGTGCCTTCCCTAAAAGGGCATAAGCAGCACCATTGGTAGCTCTACCCTCCTCTGCGACCTCTTTGCTAAGAAGAGATTTGCTGGCATCAGTAAGATCTGCTTCAATTAATGCATAGACATCTTCTTTTGGAGAACGAGGAAAACCATCACCTCCTTCAGGAACCGTAGTAATAAGTGGAATATCCCCAAAACGGGTTACCAACATGAAATAATATAAAGCTCTCATGTATTTTGCTTCTCCAATGAATTTCGCTTTTTTCTCTTCGCTTAAAAGCGAAGATGGAATTTCATTGATCCTTTCTTCATTCCCAATCACAAAATTGGCTTTGTTTATCCCGCGGTAACAGGAATCCCAGTACCAAGCGATTGGAGGATGACTTGCATCAAAAGACCATTCAAGATAAACTCTTTTATCTGCTTCCAGTTGAGGGTTCCCCAAAGCTTCGCGAGACATGAGATCCATTGCGAAGAAATAAGTTCTGGTGTACAACCCTATGGTTTGCAAATTTGCATATACAGCATTTACAGCCGACTGCACCTGAGCTTCTGTCCTGAAATAGGTTTCAGGGGAAAGTCCACTCGGGTTTGTTAATTCAAGATCTTCTTCATCACATCCATTTATAGCGAATACTGTGATAAAGACTGTTAAAAGTATTTTTATTCTTTTCATAATTGCTCTTTTTTAAAATCCTAATTGAACACCAAAAGTTATTGAAGTTGGCTGGGGATATAATCCTCTGTCAATACCAATAGCTCCGGCTCCCTGGAACAATACATTATCAACACCTATTTCGGGATCCAACCCAGAATAATCAGTAAGGGTGATCAGGTTTTGCCCACTCACATAAATCCTAAGATTAGCGACTGAATCACCAAACACATCTTCATCAAAAGTATACCCAATATTTATGTTTTTAAGCCTGGTGTAAGATCCATCCTCTATAAAACGGTCTGAAGCATAGAGGTTTTGAGGAGCACCCAAAGCACGAGGAATCGTATTTGAGGTTCCTGGCCCAGTCCATCTATCCAGGACAGCTACGCCGCTGTTGAAAAGTCTTGGCATACCTTCAAGGTCATATATATTGGTATTATAGATATCCTGTCCATAAGCTCCCTGAATAAATATGGAGGCATCAAAATTCTTATACTGGGCACTTAAATTAAGCCCCATAGTAAGTGTTGGATAAGGATTACCTATTACGGTTTTGTCGTCAGCTGTGATATTACCATCTCCGTTGATGTCCACAAAACGGATATCTCCTGGTTGTATAGCGGTTTGCTCTGGATTCGCTGTAAATACTGCATCAACTTCGGCCTGGTTCTGATAGATACCATCGGTCTTTAAACCATAAAAATGAAATAAAGCTTCTCCCGGGGCAATCCTGGTAAGATATTCGTTTTCAAAAAATCCTCCTGGAACTTCAGATAGGTTTCCAATTGAAAGCACCTCATTTTTGCTGGTTCCCAGATTTAAATTAGCAGACCAGGTAAATTCACCTTCATAATCATTGTAGCCAAGATCGGCCTCAAAACCCTTTGTTTCCACAGAACCAACATTGGAGGCTATAGTAGGAACATTATAGCCTAAACTAAGCGGCAATGGTAATTCATAAAGAAGATCATCACTACGGTTACTATAATATTCCAGGGATGCGGTAAAAGTATTATTAAAGATACCAATGTCTACCCCTATATTTTTCATAGTTACCTCCTCCCACTTCAAATTTTGGTTTCCAAGACCTTCAGCTGTAGTACCCTCAACGGCTGCAGTTTCAATTGGGTAAAGAAAACTTGTTACCAGGGATGTAGAATAACGATAGTTCCCAATAAGGTCATTACCCGTCGTACCCCAACTTCCGCGGATTTTCAGGTTGTTGATGTTTGAACCTTCCATGAAACTCTCCTTAGCCACATTCCATCCTGCAGCAACAGACCAGAAATCACCCCAACGATTATTGGCACCAAAGCGTGACGAAGCATCTCTACGGAAAGATCCCGCAAGTAAATATCTTTGATCATAATTATAATTCACACGACCTAAATATCCAATCCTCCTGTATTCGAAAGACTCTGAAGACAATCCTGCCTGGTTTAATGATAACTCCTCTACCTCATCGGTAATATTATTCTGGCTGCTTGCATCAAGACTCTCACCATCAATTCTTTGATCTTCTGCTAAAACGAGAATTTCAAAATTGTGCAAATCTGCAACTTCGAACTTATAGTTTAAACTATTGGTAAGGGTTAAGGATTGATTGGTACCACTGTTTTTAGTGATTTGCGCATAATTAATTGCACCAGTTGATCCATCGCTGTCATCATCAAAAGAAGGAATAAAAATGTTATTATTATACTTATAGTAATCTAAACCTGCCTGACTTTTAAAAATAAGCCCGTCAATTATTTCATATTCCGCAAAAAGGCTTCCTAAAAGAGTAATTCCTTTATTTGCAGCGTTTCCTAAAGTTTGCACCCGAACCGGGTTTGCAGCATCCTGACCATCTATTACAGTGTTGGGACCCTGAAAACCACCCCTGTTGTCCTCATTATAAACAGTTAAATAAGGTGCCGATTTTATAGCGTGTTCCAAAACAGATCTTCCGCCATCTGATCTTTCAGGATTTTGAACAGTAATAGCTGTATTTAATGTTTGTCCCAAACGCAATTTCCCAAAAGTAAAATTACTATTAGATCTAAAATTAAAACGCTCGTATTCGGTTTCTATAAGAGCTCCTTCCTGATTCAGGTAGCCACCAGAAAACCTGTAATTACTGTTCTCATTACCTCCGGAAAGACCAAGTGTAATACTTTTAAGAATTCCAGTTCTAAAAATTTCATCCTGCCAGTCCGTTTCATTATCAAGAAAATCTGAATATTGTGGATCTGTAATACGCGGCGGAACAGTTTCTGAAATTTCCCTGGCGTACTGTATGTATTGATCTGTATTTAGAAGATCGTACCTATTTGAAAGAAATTGTACTCCAGAATAAACATCAAGACTTAACTGTGCTTTATCGGAAGCTCTTCCCGATTTTGTGGTTACCAAAACCACACCATTTGCCCCTCTGGAACCATAAACAGCAGTAGTTGAGGCATCTTTTAAAACCTGTATGTTCTGAATGTCATTGGGATTAAGACTACCCAATCCGCCTGCTATAACACCATCTATAACATATAGTGGGTCGTTGTTGTTAGGTGTAGCAAGCCCTCTAATCCTTACTGCAGGAGAATTCCCTGGCGCACCAGAGTTAATAACGGTTACACCTGAAGCCCTACCCTGCAAGGCCTGCTCTGCAGTGGCTACCGGCAGGCTGTTTATCTCTTCTGTATCTATACTGGAAATAGCTCCAGTGACCTCAGCTCGTGATTGCGTTCCGTAACCTACTATTATTACATCATCCAATGCCTGTGCATCAGAAACCATATTAACATTGATAACAGATCTGTCGTTTATGGCTATTCTTTGAGTTTCAAAGCCCACATAGCTAAAAATCAGCCTGGCATCTGGACCCGGGTCATCATCCAATTCAAGAGTATAATTTCCATCAAAATCTGTAACTGTTCCAGTGGTCGTTCCCTCAAGAACCACGTTTACACCGGGAAGAGGACCGGTTGCATCAGTAACCGTTCCTGTAATGATCTCCTGGGCCGGCATAAATCCAAAGCACAGGAAGCATAGAAAGAACAGGCTACTTTTTAAACGATTTCCTATCATATTAATTGGTTATAAGTTAGTTATGGATAAATGTATAAAAAACATTTCCAATTCGCAATCGATTTCGGAAAAACTTTAACAAAATAATAAGAATTATTTTGTTAATCTACTCTTAAAAAGGCCCTCAGTCTTGTAATGGCTTCTAAAAGGTATATTAATTATTTAATGAAACGAATTGTAAAACATCATCATTTTTTATAGCCAGGATAACATTTTTATTACCAACTTTCATCCTCAACATATCTTTCACGTCACCTGGCATAAACAAACCACTTTCTGAAGCAGTGGCTTCTTCAAAATTACCCGTTCCATCCCCCTTCAATAATAATCCATAGCCGGCATCATTCCTTGTTGTCTCTACTTCAGACCAAAAAAGGTTACCCGCGATCAAAGCATCAAGGTTCCCATCTTCATCATAATCATCTATAAGAATTTGATTTATGGAGGAAATTTGAGCCCCAGAAGGAAGCTCATGCCGCAAAAACTTTCCGTCCCGGTTTTCGAGATAAACACTTGAAAAAGATTTCACCTGGTAATGAAGGGAATTATCCAATTCCTCTTTAGTATAGACATCCTCCAAAGTTGCGGTTGAGAAAGACTGATAGTCGGGAAATTTACTCTTAATCCCGGGAATCTGCTGCGAAGAACATTGCCGCCCCCGTAAAGGAAATTTTTTCCCGTCATTGTAATAACTCAGTACAATATCCTGTTTGTTGTTCTGGTCAAAATCATTAAAGTAAATGTCGAAAGTTTCTTCTTCATTAGCTTTATATTTATAGTTCTGGCCAAGATTACCCACCATAAAGTCAAGGTCTCCGTCATTATCAAAGTCTCCCGATTTGACACTCCACCACCAGCCTGCAGTATCTGCCAGCCCCAGTTTTTCTGATATTTCTGTAAAGCCCTTTTCTGAATTTTTGAAAACCCGAATGGGCATCCATTCTCCCACTATAACTATGTCTTGCCATCCATCCTTATCAATATCTACTACTTCTGCACTCGTTGCCATCCCCAGGGACTGAAATTCCGGAGCAATATTTTTTGTGATGTCCCGAAATTTCGCTTTCCCATTTTCACCTATATTTTTCAAGATGTAAGACTTGGCCGGCAAAGGATAATTTCCTGGAACCAGGCGTCCCAATACCAGCAAATCCTGTTTTCCGTCCTTATCAAAATCGGCTTGATATACTCTGGAGCCACTGGTTCGCATTTCTGGTAATGCTGCTTCATCTCTGTGAAAGTTACCCTTACCGTCATTTATATACAGCCTGTCCTGCAGAAATTCTGAATCGGGTTTAAATTCATTTCCACCACTTACCACATAAATATCGTTGTGACCATCTTCATTAGCATCAAAAATCAATGCCCCCAGATCTTCATATTTTTTATCTATCTGAAAAGCTGAACTGCTCTGTTTCTCAAAACCTGTGGCAGTTTGAAAATACAAACCGGCTTCAAAAGTAGAAGCTGCCCCAATAAAGAAATCCTCTTTCCCATCTCCATTTAAATCCCCAACGGCAGCACCCGGTCCAAATGTCGAAGTGCGATGAGGTAAAAGGACCTCTTTATCAAAATCGTTATACTCATTTTCAACATGTTGATATTTTGGAAAAGAGACAGTATCCCTCGTGGTCGTAAAAAGAAGGTCTCTCTCTGAAAAAACTTCTTCTCCTTTTTCTGTTGCATTTGAATAATTAAAAGTCAGCCTTTGATTGGCTTCAACATCCTTCATAGTTTCAGCTTTACCATCAGGCCAGACGATTCTAATTTCATCAACAACATCAGCTTTTGCGAGTCCGAAGTGTAGCAGAGGAGCTACAGAAGACTGAAAGCCTCTTGTGAGAGTGAGTTCCTGCATTTGTTCAACTCCATTAGCCTTAACGTAAGCCCTGGTTCCTAATCCAAAAGCGTTATTTTCACCACCTTTAAATACTACCTGCACATAATTGTTATGATTTGAACTTGAATTTTGAAACAGGGAGGCCTTGTCATCGAGGTTATTGGTAACAATTTCCAAATCCCCATCATTATCCAAATCTGCATAGACAACTCCATTGGACCAGCCTTCATATTCTATTCCCCACTTTTTATTGGCTATTTCAAAATTTAGATCCCCATGATTCTGAAACATGAAATTATCTATTTTCTCAGAAGGAATCGCAAGGCTTTTTTCCAGCTGGTCTTCTACCACCCGGGTGTCCTTCAGGTTATTGAAGTAATCATTATTATTGATCTCCCTTCTTGTTCCATTACTAACAAAAAGATCTTTATGTCCATCATTATTAAAATCGGCAAATAGAGGCCCCCAGCTCCAGTCTGTAGAAGAAGATCCTGTTATACGGGCCAGGTCAGCAAAAAATGGATTATCATCTTCAAAAACTCCGGTGTTGGTCTGCAACGTATTCTGCATGTACTGGTAATGAAAACCAGATTCAACTGTGCTCCAAAACAAATCGGGATTCATACTTGCCATATTGGCCTTCTTCCGCCGGTTATCTTTTGCCGACATATCTACCTGATAGATATCAAGATTCCCATCGTTGTTATAATCGGCAATATCTACACCCATTCCGAAGAAAGAGGTGTGCGAAGTGGCCTTTTTGACTACCTCCCTAAAAGTACCGTCTCCATTGTTCATATATAAGAAATCTGGAGAGCTAAAGTCATTGGAAATGTAAATGTCTGGCCAGCTGTCATTATTAAGATCGGCTACAGTCGCAGACAGGGATAATCCGAAGCTTCTTACCCCGGCCTCATCTGTAACATCTGTAAACCTGCCACCGTCATTGCGCAATAAATGATCTGATTCCAAATCACTTACATTCTTCATTTTATACTCGTAGATGAAATTTGGAGAATCAAATCTGGTTGGGGGATAATTGGCAATGTAAGCATCGAGATCCCCGTCCTTATCATAATCAAAAAAGGTTGTCTGCACACTATTCCCCGGATCGTCAAGTCCATATTCGCTGGCTTTTTCCGCAAAAGTCCCGTCACCATTATTGATAAAAAGCTGATTATTCTTAGGCTCAAACTTCCCACCTACAGATAGATATATGTCTAAATAACCATCTCCATTAACATCGGCCATGGTGACCCCTGTATACCAGCGTTCGTCTCCGGCAACCCCGGCAGCTTCAGTTATATCTTCAAATTCAAGATTCCCTTTATTCAAATACAGCTTATTTGGCACCTGATTTCCGGTAAAATAGAGATCCTGCAGCCCGTCATTATTTATATCTCCGGCAGCAACCCCTCCCCCCATATAGATATAGGAATAGCTAAAGTAATTGAGGGAATCACTTTCGGTTAAATTATTACTGAAATCGATTGCGGACTCTTCCGAAGAAACAGTGCGGAAAATTTTAGTTTCAGGAGATTCAGAAGTTGCAACCTCATCCTCTTTTTTACAACTGCTAAGAACAAGTAAAGCAGTAACTACAGATAGTCTAAAAAAAATCTTCATTGAAAATACTATTTTTGGGAGGTATTATTAACATTAAATTAAGATGCAATTTAGGAAATTCCTAATTTTCTAAATAAATATTTCATTTTAAAGAAAAACCAGGTGAACTATCTCAAGAATGATAAAAAGGATGAAGTTTTACCAGCCTTTCGTCTTTCAGTCTTCAGGAATGACTGGTTGCAACATCTAAAACCTGCTTTTGCCAATTCATATTCACGGTAACACCAGACTCTTTTTCTACCAAAAATGCTACAGTTCGATTTGTATTATATATTTGCCAGGGCAAACATCTGTAAAGTTTTGTTTAATAATGTTTTAAACTTAATATTTTTGGAGGTGTAAAATACACATTTTATAATATGAAGTACCTAAAAGGCTTTTTTTTCTTCTCTTTTTTGTGTCTTTTCTCTTGTGAGGATAAGCAGACGATGCCCGAGATCATTAACCAATCGGCTAAAGAACAATTTTACATCCCCGAAAATATTTATGCCTCTTCTATAAGGATTTCTTATTTTGATAGTCTCTCCAAAGCAGCCCCACCAAATCAAAAAGAACGGTACAATCTTAAAAAAGCAGATGCTTTGCTTTATGCGGGCAGAACAAAAGAGGCCATTGAGATTCTGGAAAGATTATGGGCCGCAAGTAATAAAAGTGAATTACGATATCAGTTAGATGCAAATGAAGAAGATAAAATAGGTCCTTTACTTGCTATCGCTTATATGCGGTTGGGAGAGCAGCAAAATTGTATACATCATCACAATGCTTCAGCCTCCTGTATCATCCCAATTGATCCTGAAGGTTATCATCAGTCTCCCGAAGGATCCAGAAAAGCAATTGGCCTTTATGAGCATTTTTTAGAGCATACTTCCCGGGACTATAATAGCCGCTGGCTTCTGAATATTGCCTACATGACTTTGGGGGAATATCCTGAAGGTGTACCCGAAAAATGGCTCATCCCCGAAAGTGTTTTTGAATCTGAATACCCTTTAAAGAAATTTGAGGATATCGCTCCAAAACTGGGCTTGAACGTCAATGATCTCTCGGGAGGCAGCATAGTAGATGATTTCAACAATGACAATCTTTTGGACGTGCTTGTTTCCAGCTGGTTCCCTTCCGGAAAACTCAATTTTTTCATCAATGATGGAAAAGGTGGATTTGTAGAAGAAACTGCATCTGCAGGTCTAAAAGAAGTCAAAGGAGGTTTGAATATGGTCCCTGCCGACTATAATAATGATGGGTTCCTTGATGTGTTTATTCTACGTGGCGCCTGGATGGAAAAACTGGGAAAACACCCTAATTCCCTGCTTAGAAACAACGGCGACAACACCTTTACCGATGTAACCATAGAAGCCGGCCTGCTTTCCTTTCACCCTACCCAGACTGCCACCTGGGCAGATTTTGACAATGATGGATGGATCGACTTGTTCATTGGCAATGAGTCCGGCCAGGAGAATTTTCACCCTTCAGAATTCTACAGGAATAATGGAGATGGCACTTTCTCTAATCTTACCACCAGTGCAGGGCTTGCAGTAAGTAAAGAAGGAGAGTCTTATTTCGTCAAGGGCGCAACCAGTGGGGATTATAACAATGATGGATGGATGGACATTTATGTCTCCACATTACATTCTTCAAGAAATTTATTGTTTATCAACCAGGGAAAAGACAAAAAAGGTAATATCAGTTTTAAGGAAGAAGGAGCTCAACGCGGACTGGGAGAAAAGATTTCCACTTTCCCTACCTGGTCATTTGACTACAATAACGATGGTTGGGTGGATATTTTTGTGGCTGGATATAAGAGAAGTAACTTTTATAATATAGTTCCCGATATAGTAAGCGATTACCAAAAGGAACCTCACAAGGCAGAAACCATGCGCCTTTACCAGAACAAAAATGGAGTTTTTACCGATGTTTCTTCTGAAGTAGGTTTGAACAAAGTTGGCTATGCAATGGGCGCCAATTACGGCGATCTAGATAATGATGGCTTTCCGGACATCTACCTCAGCACTGGCGAAGTGAGCTTTGAATCCATTATTCCCAACCGGGTTTTCCGAAATGATTCAGGAGAAAAATTTCAGGATGTCACCACTGCAGGAGGCTTGGGTCACGTTCAGAAAGGGCACGCCGTCTCATTTTCAGATCTTGATAATGATGGTGACCAGGATATCCAGGTGGTCATGGGAGGAGCCTATCAAGGGGACAATTTCTTTAATTCAGTCTATTTAAATCCATATCAGGATGAGCATAACTGGATCACCTTGAAACTGGAAGGAACAAAGGCGAACAGGGCATCCATTGGCAGCAGGATCAAAGTAACAGTTATGGAAGACGGTATTCCTCGCACCATTTTTCATACGGTGAGTTCCGGAGGTAGTTTTGGCGCTTCTACCTTAAGGGCGCAGATTGGACTTGGAAATGCTTCGGAAGTAAAAGAGGTGAAAATAAAATGGGCCGGCAGTGGTACACAACAGGTTTTCAATGATCTGAAGTTAAATACCTTTTATAAGATAACAGAAGAAAAGCCTGAAGCAGAAGTATTAGATCTACAGCCTATCAAGCTCTAGAGTTTTTTTATCCAATTCCGAAGACCAAAAATACCTGTCAAAAATGCCATTTTTGACAGGTGTTTTTGGATTTTAGAGTTTGGAATCCAGACTATTGAATTAATTACCAAAAATTATGGCACTAAATGACCCGTTACTCCTCTCCCAACATAAAGGAAGCTTTTAATGTCTCCACAGAATTTCCACCCACAAAGACTTCAAATTCTCCCGGTTCTACAATGTATTCACCCTGATTGTTATAGAATCCGAGCTCAGCTTCAGTCAGTGTGAAGTTCACAGTTCTTTTTTCGCCCTTTTTCAGATCCAGTAATTCGAAACCTTTCAGTTCTCTAACAGGTCTCACTGTGCTTCCGTAGAGGTCCCGGATGTAAAGCTGCACCACTTCTTTGCCGTCATAGTTTCCGGTATTGGTAATGTCTACAGAAACCTCCACATTCTCACCCATTGCAAACTGATTCTTGTTCAGCTTTAGATTGTCGTAGTTAAAACTGGTATAGCTTAAGCCGTAGCCAAACGGGAACAGGGGAGTTTTTTCCACGTCCATATAATGCGACCACCAAACAGTTTCCGCTCCCGGCGCGGGATCTTCAGGACGTCCTGTATTCTGATGGTTATAGTAAATTGGTGTCTGCCCCACATTCCTTGGAAAGGTCATAGGCAGCTTTCCACTTGGATTATAGTCTCCGTAAAGCACCTGAGCAACTGCGTTCCCTGTTTGGGTACCTAACTGCCATGCCTCAACGATAGCCGGAATGTTTACTGCGGCCCAATCAATGGCAAGAGGTCTTCCATTGTTTAAGACAAGTACCACATTTTTATTGGCTTCATAAACTTTCTCAAGAAGTTCCTGTTGTACACCGGGCAGATCAAGGTTTGTACGGCTTCTTCCTTCCCCACTCTGGAAGCCATGCTCCCCAAGCACCATCACCACTACATCTGCATTTTTCGCTGCTTTAACTGCTGCAGGGAATCCACTTTTATCGCTGGTATTGAAGTTGACTTCAGTTAAGAAGGACTCTTCGCCTTCTACCAGCTGAGCACCCTGCTCAAAAGTAAGTTGGTTCCCATTATACTTCTGCATTCCTTCAAGTACAGATACGGCTGTATTGTCATCTGAAGCTATTCTCCAGCTTCCAAGCGGACTGTTCTTATCATCTGCAAGATCCCCGATAAGGGCTATTTTTTGTCCGTTTTTCTTCAGCGGAAGAAGGTTTCTTTCATTTTTAAGGAGTACGATGGATTTTTTAGCCATATCCAGAACTGCTTCATGGTGGGCAGGATTTCCAACCACTTCTTTTTCACGTTGCACATCGAGATATTTGTAAGGATCATCCATAAGACCCAGCTCATATTTCACGCGGAGTATTCTTCGCACTGCGTCATCGACAAGGGAATCGTCCAGCTTTCCTTCTTTAACGAGACCCATTATCTCATTCACATAAGAATAGGCTTCCATATCCATGTCCACGCCTGCTTCCACTGCTTTTTTAGCAGCCATCTTCTCATCTTTTACAAAACCGTGAACCACCATTTCCTCTATCGAAGCATAATCTGAAATTACAAATCCGTCGAAGCCCCATTTTCCCTTTAAGATATCTCTCAGGATAAATTCATTCCCGGTCACAGGTATTTCATCCAAAGTATTGAAACCGGTCATAAAAGTCCTTACTCCGGCCTCTTCGGCTGCCTTAAACGGTGGCAGTATCATATTGTATAAAGTCGACATTCCTATGTCTGCTTTGTTATATTCGCGCCCAGCTTCAGCAAAACCATAACCTGCAAAATGCTTCGCGGTGGCAGCAACAGTCAATGGATCTGAAAGATCATCTCCCTGAAAACCTTTTACTCTTGCTGCGGCGATCTTACTTCCCAGGTAAGGATCTTCCCCTCCACCTTCCATCACACGGCCCCAACGTGCATCTCTGGAAATATCGACCATTGGTGCAAATGTCCAGTTGATCCCTGAGGCAGCAGCCTCTGCAGCACCAACCTCAGCCGATCTTCTTATCGCCTCCATATCCCAGCTGGCAGCTTCAGCCAGAGGGATCGGGCTCAACGTTTTGTATCCGTGGATGACGTCAAAACCTATAATAAGCGGAATTCCCAATCTTGATTCATTCACCACGATTTCCTGAACCGCTCTCACCTGGTCAACTCCGCGAACCGTAAGCATGGAACCTACGCGCCCACTTCTTAAATGCTCATATTTTAATGCGGCATCCCCGTCTTTTGGTGCAGGACCGGTCACTTCCCAAAAACCGTTGTACTGATTCATCTGTCCGGCTTTTTCCTCAAGGGTCATTATGCTCAATAGCGAATCAATTTTGGCTTCTATACTATCATTTAAAGATGATTTGACATTCATATTACGATCTTGTTTGCCGGAAAATCCGCTCAGGAACACGACGGCACCTAACAGCAGAAAATATACACTGGTTCTTTTCATTATTTATGGATATTTCTATTTTTGAACAGCTTCAGGATTTAATATTTCATTGTACTTTTTGATCAGTTGAAGCGTAGATTCATCCTTTGCAAATACGGTATTTAAGCCTGGTGGTTCTTGTGGCGGATCTCCTGTAAAATCGTCTCCCACTTCCCATTTTCCTCTTACCTGATCGGTTTTAGCAAATCCACCAAAGCCCCAGAAATTCGCTCCTGCCAAATGCCCTCTCTCCTCATGACTCTCCCTAATTTTCAGAAAAAGAGCCTCATAAAATTCATTCCTGTTTTCAACTGATGCTTCCAAAGATAAACTTTCCTTTTCCCTTGGAAAACCGAATTCCGAAAGAACAATAGGTTTATTGAGGTTTTGTGCTACTTCAACATGCTCATTTACATAATCGTAAGCGTTGTCAATAGAAACCTGGAGACTTCCTTTTTCATCTTCAATGTCATACCAGCCCCAGTTCTTTGGCCACATATGAGCTGTAAGATAATCTATTTTAGGATTTGCATGAAGCGATTCATATTCCTCAAGGTCCTGTAGATAACTGGCTTTTCCTTCGGCTCCTGTAGAAACAAGGGTATTTGGATCTAAATCATTGAGAAGATCAACTACTTCTTTAAGCCAGATTCTGAATGGCTCCCTGTCCTCTTCAGTGAAAATACGTGGCTCATTGGCCACCTGCCAGGACATAATAGCCGTGTCATCGGTGTATTTAAGTCCGGTATACGGATTTGTTCTGCCGATGATGAACCTTATGTGGTTCATAAAAGCTTCCCGGCATGGGGTACAGGTGTGGAACTGCTGAGTATATTGAAAATACTCTTCCCAGGTGTACTTCTCCAAAAACGGGTTTGCCACCTCGCCATAACCATTCCATTCCAGGTAAGCCGACATCCCGCCAGACCAAATCCAGTTGTTGTTAAGGTAGAGCACAGCGTACATATCTCTTTTAGCCATTTCGGCCAAAAGAAAATCCAGACCATCTAAAAGGTCATCATTATACTCTCCCTGTTTAGGCTGTAATGCAGGCTTAACCTGAAAATCCTGCGTACCGCCTTCTGCACCAACAAGAATTCTCAAATTGTCAATTCCCTGGCTTTTCATGAGATCCAACTCCTTAATAAGCCGTTCCCTGTCGCCGATATTACTTGCAGCGATAAGAGGGCCGTACCAGTAATTTGCACCCACAAAATAATAGGGTTCGCTGCCTTTGTAAAAGACACCGTCTTTTACCGTGATGGGAGCAGGCCTGTTTTCAACGTTTTTGACACTGCTACACGACGCGAGAAACATTGCTGCTGCGAAGGTCAATAGGAATAACTTTTTCATATCTATCAATTGGGAAGGTTATACATAGTTGGCATTTCATGAAGCAAAAGAGGTTCCTCCTTTTGAACGAATTGAAGGAAGTCTTCTTCCCCTTCAAGTCCGGGTACCGGTACAGTATAAACATTTTCTGAATTCTGCCAGAACATCATGAAACCTATCTGGATATCATTACCTGTAAGGACCTCATATAAATTTTTAGAATAGAAGTTTTCGGGTAAGGTACTATTCGGAATGAACAGACCGGTTTCGGTCATTGCAGCGATCTTTACTCTTTCTTTGGCTAAATCTGAAACCATTTTCAGCTTTGCATTTGCAGCCGAAAGTTTTAAAGCATCACCGGGCAAGAAATCTCCGTAGTTATCCATCCCAAGAATATCCACATACTCATCTCCCGGATATCTTTGCAAATAAGTAGTGGCAGTTGAATAGGAATTGTCTGGCGCGTAAGCATAAAGTATATTATGCACCTCCAGTTCGTCACGAAGATATTCCACGGTAAACCTCCAGAGCGATTTAAATTCCTGGGCACTAGCATAAGGTGCTCCCCACCAGAACCAGCCGCCATCGAATTCGTGGAAAGGCCTGAAGATTATCGGGATCAATTTGCCATCACTGCCTTTTAAATTTTTAGTCACTTCGGCAACCTTTAGAAGTTTTTCTTTATAATATTCATGGTTAGCACCCCCTGGCAGAATACTTTTAAAAGCATTTGCTCTTTGGAATTCTGTCATGTCATCGGCATAAAAATGATCGCCTTCATAGGGTTCTCTCAAATGCCAGGTAAAATGGTTAACCATTCCCTTATCGTAAGCCTCAACAACATCAGCTATGATCTTCTGTTCCTGTTGATAAAACCAGTTTTCCGGCTGACCGTTATTGTTGTCGTCTGTGATGAACATGAAATCTGAGCCTAACAATCCGGGGTCGCTGCCGGATACTTTCTTAATGTCCGATTCTCCAGAGTTGTTTCCGTAGAAAGCGTTGAAAGCATCCTGCTGGCCAATGATAAAATGATTCCTGGAAAGGGTTTTTAGCTGGTAGAAAAGCGCCACAGTCTCTTCTGTAGCCGATGCGTCCACCATGTATGTCCTCGTATCTTCGGGCTGAAGAATGAACTCTTCCTCTCCCGGGGGATCAACCGGATCTACAGGATCTACAGGATCTGGGTCAGGATTGACAACAGGATCCTCATCTTTGCTACAGCCCGCGAGGACCAGAGACATGAACAAAAAGAGAAAGATTTTTTTCATTGGACTATTTCATTAGAACAATACACGCACGGGAATTGTGGTAAGGACATTTCCACATGCCCAGCTTATCCTCCTGCGTATAAGTTCGGTTATTTTCATCTATTCTGAAGAACCATTCGCCGTTCTCATGGTCGATAATATGCTCCTGCGTAAATTTCCAGATATCAAAAATGGCATTTTTGAATTTTTCCTCTCCGGAGATCTGATATGCATATTCCAGCCCTACCATGGCTTCGGCTTGCGGCCACCAATGCCGGTCTGTATCTGTTTCTCCGGAATCGAGGTCCTTTTCGTTGATCACTCCTTTTTCTGAAACATATGCTTCTTCCAAAAAAGTCTCTGCTACAGGCACAGCTATAGACTGGGTTCTATTGACTAAATTTTTGTTTCCTGAAGCTTTTGCAGCTTCGATCATGAGCCAGATCGCTTCAATATCATGTCCGTAGGAAACGACATTTCCTTCCCGATTCCACTGATTGTCAAAAAAGAGCTGAAAATGCTGATTTTTAGGATCATAAAATTTGTTAAGGAAAAGTTCGATCAGGTTTTCAAGAGCTTCTTTGACTGCTTCAGATTTTGTGATCTTATAGAGCGTTGTATAAGCCTCCAACACATGCAAATGCGTGTTCATGGTCTTTGCTGAATTCTTATCCTTTTCGCTTAAACGCATGTCTTCTATTGGAGACCAGTCCTGCTGAAAAGCTTCCAGGTAACCATTGAATTCTCTCTCTCTGGCATGTAATTCCACCAGGTCAAATAATTCCAATGCCCATTCTTTGGCTTCCTCGTCTCCTGAAAGTATGTGATATTCGGAAAGGGCGTAAATAGCAAAGGCCTGGGCATAGATCTGCTTCCTCCTGTTTAGGGGATTTCCTTCAGCATCCACTTCCCAGAATACCCCTCCAAAAATGTCATCCCGAAATGCCATTTTTAGATAACCGTAAGCACGATCTGCCAAAGATCTTAGCTCGCCTGACTGTTCCTTTTTATGATTCGCAACTGCCGAAAAAGTCCAGAGAACTCGGGTGTTGAGAATAATTCCTTTGGAAGCATCGGGTACTTCTTTATTAAAATGATCCCTTCGCCCCACAAATCCGCCATTTCTTTCATCCACGCTGAATTCATTCCAGTATTTCAGGATATTTTCCAGCTCTGCGGAAAGTTCGGCTTTGAATTGTGCTGTGGGATCTGCCATTATATCACTTCTTTATTCCTGTTTACAAGATCTACAATTGCATTTACAGAAGCTCTCGAGGTGAGGCCATCTTCGGGAGTATTTTTTACATAATCCAGTAATTTATCTACAGAAGAAACTGCAACATGGCAACGGGTATCTGAAGATGCGTAGTAGATAAAGACTTTACCATCTTCATCTGTAATCCAACCATTTCCGAAGAGAACATTAGGAACATCTCCTACTGTCTCCTCATAATTTGGCGCCATGAAATAACCGGCTGGCTGATGAATCACTTTTGAGATATCATCAAGAGCGGTCATAAAAAGATATAGCGTATATCGAAGACCACCGGCAGTGTTTCTTACGCCATGGGCCAGGTGCAGCCAACCTTCTTCAGTCTTTATAGGTGCAGGCCCCAGTCCGTTTTTAAGTTCATAAACTGTATGATAAACCTTGTGATTGATGATCTTTTCATCCTCTAAAACAGGGTTTGTGATATCTGTGATGTACCCAAGGCCGATTCCTCCGCCTTTGCCTACTTCAATGAATCCGTCTTGAGGGCGGGTGTAAAGAGCGTATTTTCCATTGACGAATTCCGGATGCATCACTACATTCCGCTGCTGACCAGAATTTGAAATCAAATCTGGTAGTCTTTCCCAGTTGAGAAGATCTTTCGTTCTCACAATTCCGGCATTTGCAACTGCTGCGCTGGTATCGGGGTTGGTTTTATCTTTACGCTCTGTACAGAAAATTCCGTAGACCCAGCCGTCTTCATGCTGCGTGAGCCTCATGTCATAAACATTGGTATCGGGTTCTTCTGTTTGCGGCAGTTCTACAGGTTTTTCCCAGAACTTGAAATTATCGACACCATTTGGACTTTCGGCCATTGCAAAGAATGACTTCCGGTCATTGCCTTCCACTCTTACTGCCAGCACATATTTCCCGTTCCACTTGATGGCTCCGGGGTTAAAAGTGGCATTTATACCTATTCTTTCCAGTCCCAGCGGATTGGTTTCAGCATTAAAATCGTACCTCCAATGCAGGGGAGCATGAGCTGCTGTAACTACCGGATTCTGGTACCGCTGTACAATTCCAATAGATTTTTCAGAAGGTTTATTCGGGGTTTGAATAAATTCTTTATGCTCTTTTATGAGTTGCTCGTATTGAGGAATTTTACTCATTAGTTCTCTTGTTTTATTAAAGACTTGTTCGTAGGGTTATTTTATATTGACGCCTGCTTCTTTT
Organism: Salinimicrobium sp. WS361; assembly: GCF_050750585.1. Classification (NCBI taxonomy): domain Bacteria; kingdom Pseudomonadati; phylum Bacteroidota; class Flavobacteriia; order Flavobacteriales; family Flavobacteriaceae; genus Salinimicrobium; species Salinimicrobium sp. WS361. The sequence continues at coordinate 132,759 of NZ_JBOJLM010000003.1, read as the reverse complement.
TTAATGTGGTCCCACCAGTTTTTCTTCAAAATGAACACACAAATGAGCAGCACAACAATGGAAATTACCATTGAAATATTTTCATGTAAAATGAGGTATAGGGGAATTAGAACCAATACGGTTTGGGCAATAACACCTATTACAACATTGAACATGTCTCTTGAAAAGTTTTTGTTCCGGGTTATTTCAGGATTCTCTTCCTTCACTTTGTCAAGAATGGGTTTCCAGAAGCCCCATGGGCGGGTTTTGATGTAAAAATCTTTAAGAATTCTTTCATCTGTTGGAGGAGCGGTAAAGGTTCCAATAATACTTCCGGCGATGGAAATCAACAGAATGATTGGGAAGTAATAAAGATCCAAGGTATCTGTTATCAGCGGAAATATCATTGCCGGGATAATTCCTGAAACCATTCCCCAGAAGTAGCCTTCTCCATTGAAACGCCACCAGTACCATTTAAGTGTATTGGAAATTACATAGCTTCCGTAAAGCGCTGAAACGATCCACTGTAGAATAGAATTCACGTCCAGTACAAAGAAACCAAGAATGATGCTGATAAGCACTACGACCATTCCGCTTGCGTAGTTCATTTTCTTCACTTCTTTATGAGAAGCATCGGGCTTATATTTTAAGTAAATGTCATTCACCAGGTAGGCTTGCGCAGCATTTAAAGTTCCCGCAAAGGTGGACATAAAAGCCGCCAGTAGTCCGGCGAGGAGTAGCCCTAATAATCCCACCGGGACGAATTGTCCAATCGCTGCAGGCAGGATCTTCTCGAAGTCCAGAATTCCGGCGGTTTCCAGCCTCAGATCGTCGTAGAAAAGAATGGCCAGAACAGAAAAGCCACCCACCATTAAATACCTTGTAGGAATAAGTGCCGCAATAGAGAATGCACTCATTTTAGCAGCTTCAAGCGGACTTTTGGTAGAAAGGATTTTCTGCATATCATAATTAGGCGCAGGTCCTGCTATACTGGACAGGATCCCTTTAAAGACCATGAGCATAAAGAACAGCCCAAAAAGAGAATATTGATCTGATGCTATTTTGGCATTGACCTCATCAATAATTCCGGTCCAGTCGATGTCGAGTTCCCATCCAAAGAGCGGATTCATCCAGCCTTCGGGGACATTCATTGTGCTTTCTCCCATAGCCTGCCACGCGATCACCGCAATAGCAACAGAAGAAACCGTCATGATAGAATACTGAAGCAGATCTGTCCACACGATTCCCGACATCCCTCCAAGCACAGAATAAAAAACAGCAAACATGGTGAAGATCACACCGTAAAAGTGTGGGATATATTCAGCAGGAACATCAAAAGGCACATAGGCTGAAACTATTTCCCAGGGAATAAAGATCTCAACAAATTTTCCAAGCCCTATAAATCCATAAGCCAGGAAGCCAAGGCAGCTCAAAATGGCAAAAATGACAATGATGCTGTGAGAGCGGTTTCCACCCTGGCCTTTACCGAAGCGAAAATGTATCCACTCTGCACCTGTAGTGACTTGTGAACGCCGAAGCCAGGTTGCCAGGAACACCATCAAAAACACCTGATTAAATACTGGCCAGAGCCATGGAATCCAGATACTTTTTAATCCGTAAACAAAGGTAAGGGTGACCAGCCACATGGTTCCGGAGATATCAAACATCCCGGATGCATTGGAGAGGCCCAGCATATACCATGGGAGGTCTTTTCCTCCTAAAAGGTAATCATCCTTACTTCTTTGAGCTTTCTTCCTTAAGGCTAGTCCAATTAGAATGGTTCCAACCAAATAAGCTAAAATTATTGCAATATCTAATCCTTGTAGCATAGGGGGCTATCTCTTTAGTCAGTTATCTCTTCCACCTCGTCCAGGAACAGGATCTCTTCCAGTTCCGCAAACGCTTTAAAATCTTCTTCAGAAATTTCACCAGGGTAAGTGGCGAAATAATGCGATGGCTGTGCATTTCTCCAAACCAGCACCCACGCAGCACCAGAATCTTTCATTCCCGGGTATAAGGTTTTCGTCCACCAGTAAGGATCTTCGCCAAAGTTGTTGTTTCCGGTTTCGGTAAGTGCAAAAGGTTTATCGGCCAATGCCGCCTTTTTGCGCACTATTTCTAAATTTCTTTTTACGTCTATGGTAAAAGCTTCATTTCCGCTGTGGTTGTATATGTCTACCCCGAGAATATCCACAAATTCATCTCCGGGATAATATCTATCAAAGTCCTCTTCACTACTAATGGTGTTGGGGGAATAGGCATATAACAGACTGTGCACGTTGTTCTCCTTTAACAGCTGCTGGGTTTCACGCCAAAGTTGTTTGTAATCTTCGGGAGTAACATTGTCTCCACCCCACCAGAACCATGAGCCATTCATTTCATGATACGGGCGGAATACTACCGGGATCACATTACCTTTTTCATCTTTTAGTGAGTTGAAAAAATCTGAAAGCCTTTTCACCCAAAGAACATATTTTTCACGCTGTTCTCCTCCTTTAAGAATAGCGGGAACTGCAGGAGTTTTATCCCAGGAACTGCCATTGGTAACAGGATTATCCAGATGCCAACTCATGGTAATAATTGCCCCTTTTTCGTACAGCTTTTGAATATGATCTCTCATTAAAGCAAAAGAAACGGTATCAAGATTATGAGGCCTGTCAAGTTCTATGTGGCCTATATCATAGCCATGAACTGCAGGAAATGCTCCTGCCACTTCTTTAATATCGCTTCGCAAAAGTTCTGGATCTTCCTCGTGCTTCCAGCCAATCCCATAGGCTGTAGCATCCTGATGACCGAATGCAATACCTTTTTGTGCAATTTCCTGAATATTATGGTACAACAGTTTGGTAGCATTGGTTGCTTCGGCATCTGCTACTTTAATAGTTTCAAAGTTAATCCCAGATGTAGACTTACAGCCCGCAAACTGAATTAAAATAAAAAAAAGTATTAGACACTTAACAATATTCTTTATGCCAGATGTATTTTTCATGCTTCTATTTGACAAAATGTTTTATATAAAAAAATCTTAGCTTATCTTTAACTTCTAAAATTTGCAAATTCGAAATTCTGAGCCCCGTAAATTATGACATTCAAATTTACTCTGCCAAAGGCGATTTAATTAATATGATTTTGTCATTTAATAATGAAATTTTTTCCAGAACGTAAACATTAAAGAAAATGACTGCTGAAGTCCATCGTGAAATCACCCCCCTGTCCCCTGAAGATAGTTTTCTTGTATTTGACCGAATTAAAGATGATTTTGACTTTCCCATACATTTTCATCCAGAATATGAGCTGAACTTTATTTTAAACGGCAAGGGAGTTCGAAGAATACTGGGCGACAGTATGGAAGACATTGAAAATACAGAACTGGTACTTGTGGGACCTAACCTGCAGCATGGCTGGGAACTTCACAACTGCAAAAACAAGAACATCCACGAGATTACAATACAGTTCCACAACGACCTTTTTGACGAGAAACTTCTGGGCCGAAGGATCATGAAACCTATAAAGGACATGTTTGAACGTTCGGCTCATGGAATCCTTTTTTCAGAAAAAATCGCAAAAGAGGTGACCCCAAAGATCCTTAGGCTCTCAAAAATTGATAGTATAGATTATTTTCTGGAGCTAATATCCATCCTTCAGGATCTTGCAACTTCCAGAAATCAGCGCTTGCTTTCCTCCTACACTTCCAACAATAAAAACTTCGAGAACAGTGACAAAATCAAAATTATTTATGAATACGTTCAGGAAAATTATCAGAACAAAATTTCTTTAAATGAAATCTCAGAACTGGTTAATATGAGCCCCGTATCCTTTAACCGGTTTATAAAGAAAAGGACAGGAAAGACCCTAATCGAATACGTAAATGACACCCGCATTGGTTTTGCTTCCCGATGGTTGATCGAAAAAGACCTGAGTATTGCCGAAATTGCTTTTAAATGCGGCTTCAACAACATCGCCAACTTTAACAGGGTATTCAAAAAGAGTAAAAACTGCACGCCTTCACAATACCGTGAAGAATTTAGCGGAATAAAAAGAGTACTCTAATCAAATCCAGATCACTAATGAAACTCCCAAACTCACTTCTTCTACTTTTAATCTCAATAACTCTCACCACATGCTCTTCAAAAAAAGAAGCTCCCAATGCACCTGAAGAAAACTTATCCCCGGTAGCCACTCATGGACAGTTAAGTATTGAAGATGGAAAAATAAAGAATGCTTCAGGCGAACCTGTTCAACTAAAAGGCATGTCTTTATTCTGGAGTCAATGGCTACCACAATATTATAACCAGGAATCGGTAAAAAATCTGGTAACAGGATGGGACATTCAACTTATTCGTGCCGCCATGGCTGTAGAACATGACGGCTACCTTGAAAATCCTGAAAGAGAAAAAATGAAGGTCGAAAAAGTAATTGAAGCCGCCATAGATCTGGGGATTTATGTAATTGTAGACTGGCACGACCATCACGCAGAAGATCATCTGCCGCAGGCAAAAAAATTCTTTTCTGAAATTGCACGGGAGTATGGCGACTACCCCAACCTTATTTATGAGGTGTATAATGAACCTCTCGATGTTTCATGGTCACAGGTCTTAAAACCTTATCATGAAGAAGTCGTAGCCGCAATCCGCGAACATGATCCTGACAATATTATAGTCCTAGGCACCCCAACCTGGTCTCAAAGAGTTGATCTTGCTGCAAAGGATCCCTTAGAAGGAGAAAATCTTGCTTACACCTTGCATTTTTACGCCGGCACCCACCGGCAGGAGCTGCGAGAAATAGCCGAAACAGCAATGAATAAGGGGCTGGCAATTTTTGTTACCGAATTTGGTACCACAGATGCCAATGGAGACGGCCCTGTTTACGGCCAGGAAACCGGAGAGTGGATGGAATTTATGAAACGACACAACCTTTCCTGGGCCAACTGGTCTGTGGCCGACAAGGATGAATCTTCCGCAGCTTTACTTCCCGGCACCACCCCTTCAGAAATAAACCGGGAAGAAAATATTTCAACTTCAGGAAAACTGGTGCGATCATATTTAAGCACCTCCAACTAAACCTTTCAAAAATAGCATTTTCTTAATCTTTTTTTCTCCTACTCCTGCAGCCCTGTGCAGGAGAACGCCTCCTCCTGCAACATATTCTCGTTATAAAGTAAATCTTTTCAGAAATAAGGAAAAAATATCATCATTAATTGATAAAATAATATTAACAACAGCTTAACATGTGCTTTAAATTTGATCTAAGGAAATCTCTCTGACTCTAATGATTTCGCTCATATTATGTTAGAGGCTTTCCGCAACCTTTAGCCAGTTAACTAAATATATTAACAACACAAATTCTTATGTACAAAAATCCAAACAAGAGCGAAAACGTTTTCTATCTTTATGGCAAGATTTTGCTCATGCTGATGTTTTGTTCCGCCACAACTGTGGCACAGGCCCAAGACAGTGTGAACGGTACTGTAACCGACAGTAATGGCATACCTCTTTTGGGGGTGAATGTTATTGAGAAAGGAACAACAAACGGTACCACAACAGACTTTGACGGAAATTTTGAACTTACTGTTGAAGGACCAACAAACCTTGTCTTCAGTTATGTAGGTTTCGTCACTCAGGAAGTACGGGTAACCCCGGGACAGATTTTAAGTATAACTCTAAATGACGATGCCGAAGCACTTGAAGAAGTAGTGGTGATTGGATATGGAGCGCAACTGGAGGAGAACATAACAGGGTCTGTTGCCAGGATAAGTTCTGAAGAACTGGAGAACATACCACAGGTAAGTGTCGACCAGCTTATGCAGGGTCGTGCTGCCGGAGTTGCTATTTCCAAAAACTCAGGTCAACCGGGAGCTGCTGTTTCCGTGAGAATACGCGGAGTAAACTCAATTACAGGGTCCAGTGAACCTCTTTATATCATTGATGGAGTGCCAACATCGGGAGAAGCAGGCGCTGAAGGACTTAGCCCCCTCGCCGCATTAAATCCAAATGATATCGAATCTATTAACATTCTTAAAGATGCCTCAGCTACTGCTATCTACGGTTCCAGAGGTTCTAACGGGGTAGTTTTAATTACTACTAAAAAGGGAAAATTAGGCCAAAGCAAACTTGTTTATAACAGTTATGTTGCTTTACAGCGTCCTACTAATAAAATGGAGGTGATGAATCTGCAAGAATATGCTACTCACCAAAATAACATTGGGGAAATATATAATCTTGATCCGCAAATCGAATTCCTGAACCCAAGCCTTCTGGGACCTGGAACAGACTGGCAAGCTGAGGTATTTGATGATGCTATTCTGCAAAACCATCAATTGGCCTTTTCAGGAGCAAAAGAAGGAGTGAATTATTTCCTTTCCACCTCCTATACAGACCAGGAAGGTACCGTTATCGGATCTGGTTTTGATCGTATGACTGTGAGGGCAAACGTAAACGCAGATATAAAGGATTGGATTTCTACGGGAATAAATATTTCTGCGAGTAGAACAAATGATAAGATCACGCTGAACAACCAAAGCAACGGAATTATTTCGCTTTCTCTGCTTAACAATCCAGCAACTGCAGTTTATAATCCTGATGGATCTTTTGCCGGACCTGTAACTCCCGATGAGATTGCTTACGGTACCCGTAACCCAATTGCTGAAGCATTAAGCATTGAGAACACAGTTGAAAGGAACAGGGTCTTCGGGAATTTGTTTGTAGAACTTGATTTGCCTGCCAATTTTACTTTTAGAACAGAAGTAGGTGGTGATGTTGGAAACAACTTAAGAGACTTATTTCAGCCTACCTACACCTATGGGAATATTGAAAGCGGACAAAACCGCCTTCAGGTTACCCGGGAGAACAGCACCTTTTGGATCTTAAAGAACCTGCTAACTTATAATAATAGTTTTGCAGATAAGCATGACGTTACCTTTCTTGTAGGACAGGAAGTACAGGAGTCCAGTTGGGAAGGAGTTACTTCTGTTGATGGGCAATTTGTTAGTAATAAACTACCGGTTCTCGGGCAGGGAAATGCTAACGATCTTGTAGACCAGTACATTGGAAGCTCAGCTTTAGAGTCTTATTTTGGTCGTGCCATCTACACCTTTGATAATAAATACAACCTTACTCTTTCTCTTAGAGCAGATGGATCCTCCAAGTTTGCAAAAGGAAATAAGTGGGGTTATTTTCCATCTGCATCTGCTTCCTGGTTAGTTTCAAGAGAAACATTTATGGAAGATTTCGATGGTTTGGCAGATATAAAGATTTATGGCGGTTACGGGGAGGTAGGAAACCAAAACATACCAAACTTTGCCTATGGTGTAGTTCTAAATCCTATGAATACCGGGCTTGGTACCGGGTTCGAATATGCCAATTTCAAGAACGAGGACCTTACATGGGAATCTTCGGCGATGGCGAACTTCGGACTTGATTTTGCAGCTTTTGATAACCGGCTTAGCACCACTGTGGAACTTTGGCATAAAACATCAAAGGACTTCTTGTTCCAATATGCAGTTACCGACTTTGTAACAGGAGGACAATCCCCTGGTGCTATTGCTGCTCCCTGGATCAATCTTGGAGAGATGGTAAACAAAGGGGTGGACCTTGCCTTATCGTACAAGACACTGGGAGATAATGATTTTAACTATAGCGGTACCCTTACCTTTTCACATTACACTAATGAGGTTACCGAACTACTGGGGGACCTTACCATTAATCAGGCACTTTATATAAGTGATTCTAATATGAACGTTACCCTTACGCAGGTTGGAGAACCTGTAGGGATGTTCTATGGATATAAGGTAGAAGGAATGTTTAGAACTCTTGAAGATCTTGAAGATGCGCCAATACAATTTGGAAGACCGGTTGGAAATGAACTTTTTGGTACTACCTGGTTGGGTGATATAAAATATGAAGACATTAACGGCGATGGGGTAATTAATAGTGATGACAGAACTGTAATAGGTAATCCGCATCCCGATTTCACATTTGGTTTCCAAAACAACTTCACCTACAAGAACTTTGATTTAGGAGTGTTTCTTCAGGGGGCATACGGGAATGACATTTTTAGTGGAGTGAAGCGTACGCTTACTGCAGGGAGCAGCTATTACGTGAATCAGGATCCTATAGTTCTTGATTTTTGGTCCGTTTCAAATCCCGATGGACAACAACCGCGCCTGGTAAGAGGTAGTGAAGCAAACCCGAATATCATTATGTCAGATAGATACATTGAAGACGGCTCCTACCTAAGGATTCAAAATATTACATTAGGTTATACCCTTGGACGCGAGACAGCCGAAGCATTGGGCATAGGCAATCTTAAAGTCTACGGAAGTATACAGAACCTTTACACCTTTACCGATTATTATGGGTATGATCCTGAAGTTGGGACATATAACCAGAACACGCTCTTAATGGGAGTGGATAACGGTCGTTATCCATCCCCAAGGACATTTACTCTTGGATTAAATGTTGAATTATAATATTGATATGATGAAGAAATTATTCAAAACTAAAAAAGTTTTTGTGCTGGCAGGACTCACTGCCGTACTTGTCCTCACCTCCTGTTCTGACGATTTTCTTGACAGGACGCCGGAAGATGCATATAATGTTGATGATTTTTACCAAACCGATGCTGAAGTAATAGCTGCGTCAAACCATTTGTACTCCCGTCCCTGGTTTGCTTTTGTAAGTAATGTGTCCTGGGGTATAGGAGAGTTGGCTTCAGGAAACGCCCGAACCTGGGATGCACGTAATTCAGAATTTCAGACTTATGCCATTACAGGCGAGCATGGAACTTTAACTCAGGCGTGGGAAAGTCTTTATGCAGTGATTGCTCAGTCTAACTCTGTAATAAATACATTACCAGAAAAAGTTGGCCCCAATGTTTCACAAGAAGTAATTGATAATTCTATTGGGGAAGCCAGGATGATTCGGGCAACTGCATATTTTTACCTGGTAAGAATATTTGGATCTGTACCAATTTTGGAAGATAACACAGAGTACGTTCTTGAACCTGTAGTACCACGAAATCCTGTGGAAGATATTTATGAATTTATAGAACGGGATCTGAGGTTTTCTATTGATGATCTCCACGACAGAACACAAAGTTCCTTTTATCAAATAGGCAGAGTTGATAGCAACTCTGCTAAAGCCATGTTGGCTAAGGTTCATCTGTATCAGGAAAACTGGTCAATGGCTTATCAATTATCAAATGAGATAATTAATTCTGGCGCTTTTAGCCTTGTGGAAGAGTATAACGATCTATTCCTGGTACAAAATGAGAACAACTCCGAATCTGTTTTTGCCCTGCAATGGACAGATTCCGGGGTTTATTCTGAAGGAAATGCGCTTCAGTCTTTTTTTGGTTCGTCTGGTATTTCAGGATTTGCTGACGGGTGGTCTGCTCTAGGGCCCTCGATAAGCCTCCAAGATGCATATGAAGACAATGATGAAAGATTTTATGGTACGATCATGGCTCCGGGCGCTGTTTATCCTAACCTGAACGGCGGCTATACTGTCCCCGAAAATATTAATTTCCAGGGGACCAATGTGGGAATTAAAAAATATGTAGTAGGCAACGTAGGAGGTGCGATGCAAAGCTATCCAAACAACACTTATATCATGCGTTATGCCGAGGTGCTTTTGATCAAAGCTGAGGCAGCTATAATGGGTGGAGGTCCTATTGAAGAAGGATTGCAGGCATTGAACAAGGTGCGCGATCGTGCAGAACTTGAGGATCTTGACAGCTACACTCTTGAAGATGTGTTTCAGGAAAGAAGAATAGAACTTGCTCTTGAAGGAGAGTTCTGGTATGATGTTATCCGTAGGGGACCAGATTTCTCAATACCTTTTCTTGCGGCTCAGGAAAAAGGAACTTTCGACAACTCCACAACTCCTGCAACTGTAGCGTCAGAAAAATTCACCCCAACAATGGATGATCTGTTATTTCCTTACCCAAGTAACGAAATTCAGAATAACCCGGCACTACTAGACCCGCCGGTTCCTTTTGACTTTGGTGATGAAAATTAATTAAAAGCATAAAATGAAAACCATGAAATACAGTAGTAACACAAAGTTTTTCTTCTTATTTGTTCTCCTGGCACTATTTTCCTTCACATCATGTGAGAGTGATTTTGACGTTGAGGAGATAGAGGGTGGAAGTGAACCTCCGGTAATCACCAGCGTCAGTGAAGCAAGAGAAGATATCCCTGTAACTCAGGGAGTGCTTGAAAATACCTATATCATAAGAGGGGAAAACTTTGCCTCCCTAACAGAGATCTGGTTTAATGGCACAAGAGCAAGTTTTAATCCTGCCTTAACTACAGATGAGCTTACTTTCACATCTGTACCCAGAGAAGCGCCCTATGTAGGCCAGGAGAACACCTTAAGACTGGTGAATCTTCACGGGGAGACCACGTATGATTTCTCTCTTTTAACAATTGAGGATTTCACTGAAGCTACCACCGAGGAAGGCGTAAAAACTGTAACGCTCATTGGAGGTGATTTCTCCGAAACCAGCAAGGTGACCTTTGTTTCCGGCACTGCAGAAGAAGGAAACCTTGTAGAAAGTGAGGCAGAAATTCTTTCGGTTTCTGAAACTCAGGTAACAGTTAAAGTACCCGATGGAATAGAACAGGCCTATATCTACCTGGAAACAGCACGTGGTGCCGTGGCCCAATCTGATTCTTATGGCTTTAGTTACTCCATTTTCATTGATGCGCTTAATGCAGATTGGGAAATGAGCCAGTGGGGTGGAACTTTTGACGTAGAAAATACAGATCCGGCACTGGGACAATTCTCTATTGCCAGTTACCGTGAAGGATGGTCTGGGTTAACTTTCACTGCAGGCACCAATATTTCATATACCGGTTACCAGGCTATTACCGTCTCATTATATGGAACAGTAGAAGGACAATTGGTAAATATTGCTCTAAATGATTTTGCGGCTTCTGTACAGGTAGCGTTGACTCCGGGACAATGGACAAAATATGTGATTCCTCTTAGAGATTTTTACCCTACAGGTGGTGCTCCTGCGCTTATTACCAGGATTGACTTTCAGGAATCAACTAACACAGGATTACCACAATACATCTTCTATGTAGATGACTTTGGTTTCCTCTAAGATTAAGTAAAAAGAATAGAAAATGGATCCGGAAGGAGGTTGACCAAGCTACTCTCCAAAGTCTTCAAAAACCAGATTTCCGGTTCCATTAATTCAAAATATAACCAGATGAAAAAATTAAAAATACGCTCTCTTTTAATGTTGCTGGCAGTAGTGAGTTTTGTTTCCTGTGACAAGGATGATGACCTCTATCCACAATTGGGGGATGATCCCCGCAACCTTAGCGAAATTATTTCCTCTACGCCAAACCTCTCCTCCTTCTATGGGGCTATGGAAGGAGTGGAACTCAATATTGATTCCATTTTAAGGCAGACTACCACCTACACTGTTTTTGTACCACAGGATGCTGCTTTCGCTAGTGTAGAGGCTGAGATCACAGAAAATCTTGTGCTGAATCATATGATTAGTACAACAACTGCCGACTTTAGCCATAACCTTGCTACGGGATACGTACCCACCATGGCAACAGGTCCCGATGGTGAGTTTCTTGATCTTTTTTTAAATACTGAAGGCGGAATCACGCTCAACGGAATGGCTGCAGTACAATCCGGCACCTCAGATGTTGGTGCGACCAATGGAGTGCTGCATGTAATCGATGGTGTTTTAGTACCTCCCACAGTAGCCGATCACACAGAAGCCAATCCTAATTTTTCCATGTTGGCAGCTGCCATAGAACAGGCAGGATTGACCGAAACCCTTTCAATAAGAGATTCGGAAAATGAATCTTTTCCTATGACTTTTTTCGCTCCCACTAATGCAGCCTTTGAGAATTTGATGAGTCGGCTCAACGGAGCTTTCGGCTGGGCCACTTTAGAAGATGTGCCGGTTGAAACGCTTCAGGAAATCCTGATGTTTCACGTGGTACCAGGGGACAATACACTTTCTGCACTGGTTCCGGGATCTGAATTTACTGCAATGGATGGAAACACCTTTGCTGTAGACGAAAATTCAGTAATTTCTGATGCCAGTTATGACACTGCAAACATAGTCCTCACAGACGTACAGGCAGTAAACGGAATAATCCACGGAATTGACAAGGTATTGCTACCTGAAAATGTTTTTCAAAGTATCCTGGGTGCAACCCTGGATATAAAAGCCCGGGCTGAAGACAAAGGCTACTCTTCCTTCCTTGCTGCTGCAGAAAAAGCAGGATTGACTCCAATGCTGGTAGAGGATGAGCTAACAGCTTTCATTCCCAACAACGATGCCTTTACAGCACTTTTCGCTGTTATTGAAAATTTTGACAGTCTTGATGATTTTGACACTCCCGAAGAAATAACTCTTCTAAAAGGCCTTTTAGAGTACCACTTACATTCCGGTGTTATTATGTCCAGCCAACTTACCAATGGGCAGAGTATTTCTACCTTACATGAAGATAATTTTACAGTAGATCTTTCAGGAGATAATCCAAGGTTACGCCCCACTTATGAAGATGCTATTCCATCAGGAATAGTGATGGCGAATATTGGAGCCACCAATGGTGTTATCCATGAGATCAACAGGTTACTCGTACCAAATGAACTGGTGAATGCTCTCGGCTTCCCTTCAGATGAAGGTGGGGTATGTCCTGTTGGTGATCCTGAGCTGGTATTCTTTAACTGGGATGATAAAGGCAAATACTGGGGCAATGTAGAACCGGAAAATGATGCTTCCATAAGCCTCGATGGCAGCAGTTATGGTAGAGCAAACTTCCAGACAGGAGGAGAAGCATGGAAAGATCTTTTCTGGAGAAATGGCGGCACTCTGAATGGAGGTGAGATTGTTGGAGATGATCTTCAGGGCTACTCCCTTAAGTTTGAAATTAATGTTATGGAACCTATCAGCGAAGGAATGTTTAGAATCAGGTTCAAGGATTCAGACGGGGTGGATGCTATCTATAACTGGCAACCCTGGAAAGAAACAGGTGAACCTTTTAGTACAGACGGATGGGAGACTGTTGAAATCCCACTTTCTGTGCTTGGTGTGCCCGATTTCAGTCTCATAGATGCCGAATTCGGAATGGCTTTCGAAGGCGCAGATATTCTGCTGAACTTTGCGATAGATAATATTCGCTTTGACACTCCAGGAGGATGCGGAAGCAGACCCGACCCTGTTACAGATACCGATGCTGTCTTCTTCGACTGGGATAATAAAGGTAAATACTGGGGAGCTGTTGAGCCACAGAATGATGCTGCTATTTCTTTGGACGGTAGCAAGTACGGAAGGATTAATCAGCAAACAGGATCAGACGCATGGTTTGAGCTGTTCTGGAGAAACGACGATACTTTCCACGGAGCAGATGAGGTAGGTACCAACTTAGACGACTATGTCTTAAAATTCGACATAGCCACTTTTGAACCTATCAGTGACGGAATGTTCAAAATAAGATTTAATGCCAGTACTGGTGTAGACGCATTTTACGACTGGCAGCCGTGGGAGGAAACAGGAGAAGCTTTTGATACTCAAGGAAACTGGGTAACGGTAACGATTCCTGTTTCAGCGTTAGGACAGCCCGATTTTAGTCTTGTAGATGCCGAATTTGGAATGGCTTTCCAGGGTGCCGATATCCTTCTTAATTTCGCCATTGATAATGTAAGATTTGAAAAAAAATAAATAAAATGAATTAGCCTTAAAATATTCCCTGTTCGATCTTCGGCAGGGAATATTTTTTAAAATTAGAACCCAATGAAAAATAAAACCCTCCTCCTACTCTTTACATTAATCAGCCTCAACGCCTTTTCACAAAAATTCGAAGGCCTTGCAGAAACGCCTCCCATGGGCTGGAACAGCTGGAACACATTTGCAACAGATATTAATGAACAACTGGTTAAAGACATTGCCGACAAATTTGTAGAATTAGGTCTGAAAGATGCCGGATACGACTATATCGTCCTTGATGATGGCTGGATGGCCATGGAGCGGGATGAGAACGGGGATCTGGTACCTCATCCTGAAAAATTCCCTAACGGCATGAAAGCCGTGGCAGACTATGTACATTCCAAAGGGCTTAAATTCGGTCTTTATGGTGATGCCGGCACAAAAACCTGTGCAGGCTATCCGGGAAATCGTGGATATGAGTTTCAGGATGCCAGGAAATATGCAGAATGGGGTATAGACTTTTTGAAGTATGACTGGTGTAGCACCGGGAAACAGAATGCCGAAGCCTCCTACACCACTATGCGGGATGCTCTTTATAAAGCCGGCAGGCCCGTAGTGCTAAGTATTTGCGAATGGGGAGATAATCAACCCTGGACCTGGGCACAGGATGTTGGCCACACGTGGCGGGTTACCGGAGACATCATTAACTGCTGGGATTGTGAAGTAGGTCATGGCACCTGGTCTTCATGGGGAATCTGGCCTATTATCAACATGCGCGGAAATATTCGTAAAGCTGCAGGTCCCGGCCATTGGAATGATTACGACATGATGGAGGTAGGCAATGATCTTACTGACGCCGAAAACAGAAGCCATTTTGCAATGTGGAGTATGCTCACCTCTCCGCTCATCATGGGAAATGACCTTAGAACAGCCTCAAAAGAAACCATAAAAACACTTTCGAATAAAGAAGTCATCGCGGTAAATCAGGATAAACTGGGTATTCCAGGGCTGCGTTTCAGCAATGAAGGAGATTTTGAGATCTGGGTCAAGCCTTTAGCAGACGGAGAATGGGCCATGACCTTTGTAAATATGGCAGACACCCCAAGAAATCTTGATTTCGACTGGCAGAAGCATGAAATTGGTGATGATTTGAACAACAGAAGACTGAATTTAAAAAACGGCAAGTTTAATATCCGGGATCTCTACAATCACAAAGACCTGGGAGATACGGGTAAAAATCTTAAAGCTACCATAGGCTCTCATGATGTACTTATGGTTCGTCTTAAAAAGTAAGTCCTCTAAGAACAGGTGTCAAAAATGCCATTTTTGACACCTGTTCTTTTACTTACTCTCCTGTTCATCTAAATAGCTTCAGCTATAATTAATAATAAAAATTCATGAAATTTTATTATCTCATTTTTTTATTAGCAATGGCATCCTGTGGTGCACAACAGGAAGATTTCAGAAATGTTCTTGAATTAGAAGGAGAATGGCAGTTCGCTCTCGACAACAATGACGTTGGAATCGAAAAACAATGGTATCTAAAAAATTTAGATGACGTTGTTCAACTTCCCGGAACCACCGATTCAAATAAAAAAGGAATACTTAACATAGACACCACATTAGCTCACTTAAACCGGGTTTATAAATACGAGGGAGCTGCATGGTACAAAAGAAAAATTACCATCCCTGGGAATTTTGAAGGTAAACACATAAAATTGTTCCTGGAAAGAACAAAACCATCGCAGATTTGGATCGACAGCACAATGGTGGGAAGTTCAAACTTGCTGCAGTCTCCACAAACCTTCGATGTTTCTCAATATCTATCACCAGGGGAACATCATATTAGCGTGAGGGTAAACAACGACCTGGATCTTACACCCTATGGTAATGTACACATTTATTCAGATGATAGTCAGACCAACTGGAACGGGATTTTAGGTGAAATTCATCTTGAAGCCTCCCCTAAAACCCATATTTCCAATCTTCAGGTATATCCAGACATTGATAATGAAAAAATAAATGTAATGCTCGAGGTGGAAAATCCCCTTAAGCATGAACAGCTGGAAATCACTTTGAAAGTCCACAAGAACTTCAGAGGAGAAACCACAGAATTGCCAGAGAAAAAGTTCAATATTAAATATGAGCCAAAAATGAATTTGGATTATTTTTTTGCAGAACCGGTAAGCTTGTGGGATGAATATGAACAACCCATTTACTTTTTGACGGCTGTTGTTTCAGGCGGAAATGAAAAAGATGCTCTAAAAGTTCCTTTTGGAATGCGGAAATTCAAAGCTGAAGGCACCCAATTCAAAATTAACGGACGCACAACCTTTCTTAGAGGAAAGCATGATGCCGCCGTTTTCCCGTTAACAGGTTACGCCCCCATCAATGTTGAGGATTGGAAAAGGGTTTACAGGATCGCTAAGACCTATGGTATCAACCATTATAGATTTCACTCCTATACCCCTCCCGAAGCTGCTTTTACAGCAGCCGATGAGGAAGGAATATATCTGCAGGCCGAACTGCCATTTTGGGGAGGTATGGAATCGGACACCATTGCTGAAATGCAAAAACAGGAAGGGCTGGCAATGCTGAAAGCTTATGCCAATCATCCTTCCTTCGTTATGTTCTCCCCCGGAAATGAAATCTGGAGCGGCCACGAAAATGTCAAAAAGAATATGCTGGCACTGAAGGAGTATGATGACCGTCCGCTCTACACCATGGGTTCCAATAACAATATAGGCTATCTTCCACCGGCGGGTTATTCAGAATTTTTTGTGGGTTCCAGAACACCTTTTGATGGTGACTCCATTCTCTCCCATACAAGACTCACTCATGCCTTTGCCGATTCCAAAAATGGCGGTATTCTAAATACTCAAATACCTTCTACAGATTTCGATTATTCATATGCTGTGAATCAGGTGGACATACCTCTCATTAGTCATGAAATTGGTCAATATCAAATCTATCCCAATTATGACGAAATAGACAAATACACCGGAGTTTTACGCGCCTGGAACCTTGAAAAGTTTAGGGAGAGTCTAATTGCATCAGGAATGAAAAATATGGACAGTATTTTTCAGAAGGCTTCGGGTGCCTGGTCGGCAATATGTTATAAAGCTGAAATGGAAGCCGCTCTAAGGACCGAAGGTATGGCAGGTTTTCAATTACTCGACCTGCAGGATTTCCCGGGTCAGGGTACAGCACTGGTAGGAATCCTGGATTCTTTTATGGACAGTAAGGAAGTTATAACTCCGGAAAAATGGCGGCAATCCTGCAATGATGTGGTCGTGCTCCTGGAATTCTCAAAATACACCTGGACAAACGAGGAAAATTTTGAAGCCGAAATAGTCGTCGCCAATTATTCCAATACCGGCATTGCAGGTGACCTCAACTGGAGAATTCTTAAAGAAGATGGTACCACAGTTAAGAAAGGAATTTTTCCGGATCTGAAAATCCCAAATGGCAAACTCTTTCATGTAGGTGACATCAGCACCACTCTTTCTTCGATAGCTAAGGCTGAAAAGCTCACTGTTGAAGTCAGAATTTCTAATACCGAATATCAAAATTCTTATCCTATGTGGGTCTACCCTTCCAGCACAGCTGTTGAAATTCCAACCGGGATTACCATTCCTGAAGTTCTGAATGACCGGATTTTTGAACAACTAAAAAATGGTGCTAAGATGCTATATTTTCCGCAAACAGTGGATGTGAAAGAAAATAGCTTCCGCGGCCATTTTCCTCCGGAATTCTGGAACTACGGGATGTTCAAAGGTATTAGTGAGAACGTGGATAAACCTGTTTCCCCTGGAACTCTCGGAATACTAACGAATCCAAGTCACCCTATTTTCAGCTCTTTCCCTACAGATTTTCATACCAACTGGCAATGGTTTTCTATTATTAAGGAAAGTAATTCAATCATCCTTGACAACACTGACAGCGACTATTTACCCATCGTACATATTATCGATAATCTCGAAAGAAATCATAAACTGGGCCTGATCTTCGAATTCAAAGTGGGTAAAGGAAAACTGCTGGTTTGTATGTCGCAACTAAATAAACTAAAAGGAACTCCTGAAGCCGATCAGCTTTATAAATCTATTCTTGATTATATGAGCAGCGATAACTTCAATCCTTCTTATGAGATCAATGTAGAAACATTGGCAGAGCTATTAAACTAATAAAGATCAAAAAGTTCTACTTCTTCTGTTCAACAGGGGATATTTTTGCAGCCCATCCTCCCCCCGTAGACATGTGAATGTTTATCTTGTCCCCGGAAGAAATCTCAATCACCTCCCGCACATAATCTGTTGCTTCTCTGTCTGCATTTATTCCGTCCTTAAAGACAACGGCTTCATAATCTCCTTTCGGCAGAAAGGAAAGATCAAGCTCAAGAGAACGTGCATCCCAGTTGGTAATGGCTCCCACATACCAGGTATCACCTTTTCTTCTTGCTATAGCAGCATATTCTCCTACTTTCCCTTCTAACGCGACAGTCTCATCAAAGGTGGTGGGCACAGAGGCAATAAATTCAGTACTTTCCGGTTCATTTTTATAGTTGGTAGGATTATCGGCCAGCATATTGAAAGGAGCCTCATAAAGTATGTAAAGTGCCAGCTGGTGCACCCGCGTCCCCTGACTCATAGGAGCAGAATGAACTGCACGGAAGTTTGCCTTGTTAGCATTTTTCATGGCTCCCGGAGTATAGTCCATAGGACCTGCTAACATTCTTATAAATGGGATCCTCGTATCATAAAGTGGAAAATCAGTTTCAGACCATTTTACATTTTCCAGTCCCCGAACGCCTTCAAAATTCACCACGTTTGGATAGGTGCGCTGGAGTCCGGTAGGTTTATAGGAACCGTGAAAATCCAGCATCAGTTTATGTTCGGCAGCTTTTCTTGAGAGATCATAGTAGAAATCCACCATTTTCTGATCATCCCTGTTCATGAAGTCTACTTTGAGTCCCTTCACACCCATTTCAGAATATGTTGTCAGGGCTTGATCCATATTCTGTGCAAGTGGTAGATAACCCGACCATAGCCACACTCCTACATTTTTATCATTGGCGTACGTTATGATTTCTTCAAGATCGATTTCGGGAATAGTGTTGAGTATTTCCCCTTTTGGAGCCCAGCCTTCGTCCAACAGGATGTTCTCTATTCCATATTCGGCAGCAAAATCTGTATAATATTTATAAGTTTCAGTATTGATGCCTGCGCGAAAATCCACCCCTGAAATATTCCAGTCATTCCACCAGTCCCACGCAACTTTGCCCGGTTCGATCCAGGAAGTATCCTCTATTCGGGGCGCAGAAGCAAGCTTGTAAACCATATCATTATTGAGAAGGTCTTTGTCCTCTTCGGATATTATTAAAACGCGCCATGGAAATTTTCTGTTTCCTGATGTTTTGGCAATATAATCTGCCCGCTTAGTAACGAAAGACTGTAAACCATTATGCCCGCCCTGTTCTTCTTCCAAAGGGTAACCTGCAAATTCTCCTTGTAAAGAAAATTCCATTTCACCTGCCTTTAAGAACATTCCGGGATAGCTTTCTAGATCTGCTTCAGTAATTGCGGCTTTCATCCCATTGAGTAACTCAACCAAAACAGGGGCAAAAGCAAGAGTATCCTTCACTACTTCAGATAAAGGGATATGCTGATAATTATTCTCAAAAGAGATTTGGTAAACGTCCTTTTCAGGATCATTAGCATAAGGAACATAGATCCTGTAATCATCAGAAAAATTGAAGTTCACCTCTTCAGAAACAACAGTAATCTCTTGTCTTTTGTTGGTAACAAAGCGATATGCCACACCAGAATCGTAAACTCGGAATTCCAGGTTGTAATTCTTTCGGAATTTTAGTGTCAGTTCGTTATACCGGTCTTCAATGA
Source organism: Salinimicrobium sp. WS361 (assembly GCF_050750585.1). Lineage (NCBI taxonomy): Bacteria > Pseudomonadati > Bacteroidota > Flavobacteriia > Flavobacteriales > Flavobacteriaceae > Salinimicrobium > Salinimicrobium sp. WS361. The sequence continues at coordinate 113,197 of NZ_JBOJLM010000003.1, read as the reverse complement.
CATCTTTTTTATAGTTGATGGCATCAATTGTTGTGTTAATAATTTTCTTTTCTGAATCAATCAGTTTCGGATTATTTCCCAGTATTTCATTTTCAAGCTGAAGGTTTATCGCGGATGGAGAAATAACCTGCTGTGAATTGTTTTTAACCGACCAGGTAATGATCTCTCCGACACTAATAGTAAGTTCGATATCAGAATCCGGGGAGAGCAGTGTTATTGTTTTATTCGATTGAGCAATCATTGTGTTGCTGCCGATTACAACAAGAAAAATGAGAAGGAAGAAATTCTTTTGGTAAACCATTATTGTAAAATTAAGTTGACAATTTGGATTGATCTCCTTTGCTTAGGAAACTCCTAAAGCTATTGCTGTTATTTTTAATAAACCTGCAACCCTCGGGTACTCGGTAGCACATTAGTCAGTTTCCTGCTTCAACATCTCGATTACATTCTGAAGTGCCCGAAAATTGTGATATGAAGCTTTCCAGATATGCCCTTTCAGATCGTCTTTTGCTTCGGGATCCTGATCCAGTCCCCATTCATACCAGCCACCGTATTCATCATCGATAATGTATGTCTGGATATAATCCCACTGCTGTTCAAAGTATTGCCTGTAATTTCTTTCATCTTCGGGAAAATATCGATTCATTATAAACAATGTATTCAATCCCTCGGCCTGTGCCCACCAGTTTTTCCGGTTGTTCACTATACTTATTTGATCTTCCCCCTTGAAATAATATCCGCCGTCATAGAAGCCGCCAGTTTCATGATCCCATCCTGTTTTAAGCGCATGATCCACCATTTTTTCCCCTTTTTGGAGGGTAAGCGAATCATTTTTCAATCCCAGAGCATGAGAAGCCTCCAGCATGAGGTAAGCTGTTTCCACATCATGACCAAAAGAAACATGGTCGAGGTAGTAGTGTTTTTGTATTTCCTCTTTTGATCTGTTCTTAAAACTAACCGCCGTCCAGTCCGGCTGAAAGAAGAGGTTCATGTGCCCTTTTTCAGTGGTAATGGTATCGCGGATGAGGACCAGCATTTCCTCCAGCCGCTCCCGAAGTAATTCGTTTGGCCAGACTTCATAGAGGGTTGTGAAAGCCTCCAGAAGATGAATGGAACTGTTTTGATCTTTATAACCAACATCAGAGGTGGACGGCCACTCGGCAGTTCTTTCAACCGGCTTTCCTTCCAGGTCAAGAATATTGAAGTATCCTTTGTGTTCGGGATCGTGCGCCATTGCTTCCAGCCAGTAAAACGTATTTCTGGCAAGTTCGAGAGCCTCTTCATTTCCGGAAGCACGATAATATTCAGCTAAAGCGTAAATGGCAAAAGCATTACCATACGCCGTTTTTTCCTGTCCCTTTTGCAGAATAGGTTCTCCTTCTTTGGTTACAAAATCATAAAAGCCACCATGCACCGGGTCCCACATCTTGTTCCGTAAAAAATGAAACCCGTGTTCAGCATTATCCAGATATTTTTGCTTCTCAGGATAGAAACCGGCAGCTTTTGCATTGGTCCAGATGTGTCTGGCCTGTGTCACGATCATTTTATCGTGCTTTTTCCCTATCTTAAAATCCCGGGTGATCTGGCTAAAGTATCCTCCATCATCATAATCTAATGCCAAAGAATACCATTTGTCGATGAGCTGTTCTTTTGCTGCAAATTCCAATTCCTGCAACAGAACATCGTTATCTATAGTTTCAGGTTTTTGAGTAGTAACACATCCGGTAAAGATAACAGCCGAAAGAAGGGAATAAAAAATGGCTTTCATGGAAGAAAATTAAATGAACACCTAAAGATAAAATATTAGTCTGATCCCCGTACCTCCTGAAAGAATACTACCTGAAATCGACAAAAAAGTATAAGTCCAAAAATCCATTAAAAACCTATTTTTAATGTTTAAATTCCTTACTATGAAAACCTTTGCGCAAATTCTCATGTTCCTGATTCTTGCTGATGCATTTGCTCAGCAAAACTCAGACTCCACAGATATTTTTAAACTAAATGATCAGGAATATCTTGAAAGACGGGGTGCAAATGTGATGCTGGCTCATGATTTCTATCCCGAAAGCCACCAGGGCGGGGTTGGCCTTATCCAGAACGGAATTAGAGTTGCGACCAACGGCGACCTGCGGCTGGAGCCTGCTCCGGGCCAGTGGCAGCCGGTACCAAAAGTTGGAGAAAGACAGGTAGATCGTCAAAAAGGGGAAATTAGCGTCCGCATGAGCTACCCCGATCCTTCTAAAGATCGTGTGGGTTTTAATCCAATCATCTACCCTGACCTTGACATGTCCTACACTTTAAAGGTGCTTCCCGAGGGCAAATCCTTCAGGATCGTAGTAGATCTTGATAAACCGTTGCCCGAAGAATGGGTTGGAAAAGTGGGGATGAACTTTGAACTTTTCCCCGGAATCCTCTTCGGAAAATCTTACTTTATGGGAGATGAATTCGGGATCTTCAACCTGCAGGCAAACGGCCCCGGATTTTATACCGAAGATGGCGAATACCGCCTCGAACCTATGGCTACCGGAAAAGAACTCACCGTAGCTCCCGAAGATCCCAAACAAACCTTAACCATCCGCAACCTTAAGGACAACGAGCTGGAACTTCTGGACGGCCGTGCTATTCACAGCAACGGGTGGTTTATTGTGCGTTCGCTTGTTCCTGCCGGGGCAACCAAAAATGCCATTGAATGGCTGGTGACTCCTAATGTGATTGAAAACTTCATCTATGATCCCGTGGTACAGGTTTCCCAGGTTGGATACCATCCTGCCCAGGAAAAAATAGCCGTTGTTGAAACTGATAAAACCGACACAGACATAAAAAATATAAAACTTCTGAAAGTGAAAACTGACGGTGGTTTTACTGAAGTTATCTCCCAAAAACCTGAAAAATGGGGTGATTTCATGAGGTACAAATATTACCAGCTGGACTTTACAAAGATTACAGATCCCGGAATGTACGTCCTCGAATATGGAGACTATACCACTGAACCTTTCCAGATAAGCCGGGATGTTTATAAGCGGGATGTATGGCAACCTACCCTGGAATATTTCCTTCCGGTCCAGATGTGCCACATGCGCGTAAACGACCGTTACAAGGTGTGGCACGGGCTGTGTCACATGGACGATGCCCGCATGGCTCCCACAGATCATAATCATTTCGACGGATATATTCAGGGCACCGAAACACTCACGAAATATGAGGCGGGGGAGCATGTTCCCGGTCTTAACCAGGGCGCCTGGCATGATGCCGGGGATTATGATCTCAGGATTGAATCACAAGCTGCTACTGTACAGGGTTTGTCACATATTTATGAGATATTTCAGGAGGACTATGATAACACCAGTATTGACCAGGAGACCAGAATTGTGGAGATCCTGCAGCCCGACGGGAAGCCGGATATCCTTCAGCAAATAGAACACGGGCTACTTTCCATTGTTAACGGCTACGAATCCCTTGAAAGATTTTACCGCGGAATCATTGTGCCTACCAATAGGCAATACATTTTACTGGGAGATCCCGTGACCCACAGTGATAATGTTCCGTTCTCCAATGATCCTGAAGATGAAAATATTCCTATCGGTCTTGAAGGAGCTCCCGATGATCGCTGGGTCTTTACTGAAAATAATCCACGGAGGGAACTGCAGGCTGCTGCAGGCCTCGCAGCTGCGGCGAGGGTAATGAAGGATTTCAACCCAGACCTTGCCCGCCGGAGCTTAAACATTTCCGAAGAGATCTGGAACATCACCGAACCCGATGATGAGCTTCAAAAAGTGATGCTGGCAGTGGAACTTTTGAGAACTACAAAAGAGAAGAAATATTCAGATTTTCTGGTAGCAAACATCCAGCTCATTGCTGAAAATATTGAACAAACCGGATGGGTTGTTGGTCCGGCGCTGCCGTTGATCAATAACAAAAAGTTTACTCAGAAAATGAGAGCCGCTGTAAAGGGCCATTTACAAACTGTACAGGAACAGGAAAAGAAAACTCCTTACGGAATGCCTTACGAGCCCGACATTTGGGGTGCCGGTTGGGGGATTCAGGATTTTGGGGTAAAACAGTATTTTTTCCACACCAGCTACCCGGATATTTTCCCTGCAAAATACATGCTGAGTGCCATGAACTTTGTTTTAGGAGTTCATCCCGGCGTAAACACTTCTTCCTTTGCCTCAGGCGTGGGATCAAGATCAATAACTCAGGCTTACGGGGTGAATCGAGGGGAATTTTCACATATTCCGGGCGGAATTGGCTCGGGAACTGCTCTGATCCGCCCCGATTTTCCTGAACTACTTGAATGGCCATTCCTGTGGCAACAAACCGAATACGTTTTAGGCGGTGGAACCACAGATTATCTCTTCCTGATCCTGGCAGCAGATAAACTTCTGAATGAAAAATAAAGCATCCTCCAAATGCCCTTTTTGACACCTAAGTTTTGGATTAGTTAAACCAAAGCTGAAGAAATTAAAATATCATGACAAGATTTAATCTACACCACAACAGAATTAAAACTTTTCTGAGCAGCTGCGTTTTTTTAGCATTTATTCTCCTTCCGCACAATTCAGACGCACAAGCCGAATTTACCACCTGGGGAAACATGACAGGAATTCGAATTGACAATCAATTGATGGAATTCAACAGCAGTCTTTCGGTAGAAAACCAGTGGGGCGAGACCTGGCGCACGCGAAAAGAAGGACAGAATATAGATTTCAAAAGAGAGGGTTCAAAAAAGATCTTTTCCTATCAGATGAAAGATCTCAAATGGACAAAAACTATTGAAACTCTGGGAGACGCAAAGGCAGAAGTGGAGGTTACTTTTGTTTCTCCTAAAGACACCTTGATCAATGCGGCTTACTTTACCATTGATCTCCCTAAGGAATTTGGTTCCGAAACAACTTTCAGCTTTATTAGCCATGGAAAAGTGGAGATGAAAGATCTTCAAAATGGCGCTACCAAAGCAGACTATAAAGCTCCCGCGCAGGGAATGACCATCGAGTCCCCTACCCGTAAACTTATAATAAATTTTGCCAAACTGGCTGAAGTGATCATCAACAGGGAAGAGACGGAGATAGGAAATGTAAGGCTCAATTTCGTTATGGCTTCAGGTGAGATCAAGGCAAAGGATGTCCATAGAAATACCTTTACTATCGCTGCTTCCGGGGAGATAGACAAGAGTCCGGTGGCAATAAAAGTCTTCCCTGGGCAGGAAGAAAAAGCTTTTGACGGAATTGGCGGAAATTTCAGGCTTCAGAATGCAGCTACAGATCCGCAGGTAATTGACTACACTCTGAAAAACCTGGATGTGACCTGGGGAAGGGTGGAAATGCCGTGGCAATACTGGCATCAGAATGAGGATGAAGATCCGGCAGCACAGGCTCGAAAAGGGCAAATACACCCTAAAGTAAAAGCGGCCATGGAAATGGCTCAAAAGCTTGACGAAATGGACATCCCGGTCATGCTGGCCGCCTGGTTTCCGCCAGATTGGGCTATTATTGGGGAGCGGTTTAAGGGTAAACATCCTGACGGAAGCATGGGTAACAAATTGGATCTCACTAAGAGTGACAAGATCTATCGTTCTCTTGTGTCATACGTTAAGTACCTGAAGGAAGAATACGGAGTGGAAACCGTGATGTTCTCCTTTAACGAATCAGATCTAGGGATTGATGTGCAGCAAACAGATGTAGAGCACAATGAATTGATAAAAACAATGGGCTCTTTACTTCGGGCCGAAGGCTTAGAAACAGAGTTCCTGTTAGGTGATACTGCCGATGCCAACGGCTGGGACTTCACCACCCTTGCCTCCACAGATCCCGAAAGCCTCCCGTACATTGGCGGAGTTTCCTTTCACTCATGGAGAGGATACACAGAGGAGAACCTTCTAAAATGGAGGGATATTTCAAACCGGGTTGGAGAACCGCTGTTCATTGGAGAAGGAAGTATAGATGCCGGAGCATGGAGATATCCTCAGATCTTTGAAGAACCAACCTATGCACTGGAAGAGGTAGATGTGTACATAAAAATGATGAATATTGCGCAGCCACTTTCCATCCTGCAATGGCAGCTAACGGCAGATTATTCGGTAATGTCTGGAGGAGGAATTTTCGGAAATCATGAGGACGAATTATATCCCACACAGCGCTTCTTCAATTTAAAGCAACTCAGTAACACTCCTGAAGGCCTATTTTACATTCCGGTAAAAGTAGATAAGGAAGGGATCAGGGCAGCTGCACTTGGGGACAAATCCAAAGGCAGTTATGTCATTCACCTTGTAAATAAAGGCGCTACACGAAATGTAAAACTCACGGGACTACCAAAAGATCTTAAAACAATGAACCTGTATATTACTAATCAGGATTCTTCTTTTAAGAAACTGAAAAATGTAAAGGTGCAGAATGGAACTGCTGAATTTAGCCTCGAAGGTGCGAGTTTTGTTTCGCTGTTTAGTAACAAAAAATAAAGTCACTTTCAAATATTAAACCGTATTCAAGAATGAAAGAACGTATTTTGTGAAGCTGAACTTGTTTCAGCTTCTAATTGATGTAAATTTTCAGTTGGTTAAGATTCTGAAATAATTCAGAATTTCATTTTCTCGACTTTTCCGGCATTCTCTTTTTAAAAATCACGTCTTCAGAATGAACCTTCAAAAATGTCATTTTCAGGACCTGTTGAAATCTATGTTCTATTTTGTCTGTTATTTTATCCAGATTCTTCAGGGAAACCTCTATTTCGGGTAAAATGGGATTTTTCAGCTGAACATAAAAGCAGGCGGAACTATTTTTTGTCTCATTCTATGGTCATCTTTTAGTCAACTTTTTAGGATTTTATTTAAAAAAAGGTTAAAATAGCTCAATTAATCCTTTTTAGAAATGAAAAAGACAGTTCTATACCTTTTTACGCTATTGCTTTGTTATAGCGGTACATCAAATACATTTCCTCATCAAGCATTTGATCACATTAAGGAAAGGGAACCAAAAGGAGTTGAAAATGTGGCTTACAAGTGGGGAGAAATGGCTCTGATTGCAACTGCAAATGATACGGAGAAGTTTAATCCCAGGCCCACCGTAACCTCTCGCTTCCTTGGACTTATTTTTACAGCGGTTTTTGACGCCTGGTCAAGATATGATGAAAAAGCCATTCCTGTCTATTTAGAGGAAGTTGACCGAAGACCCGGTAACGAGCAAAACTTACGAAATAAAGAGATTGCAATTAGTTACGCAGCCTTCAGGGCTCTAAATGAATATTATTATACAGATGAACCCCTCTTTCGGGAGTTTATGGTGGAATTAGGATTAGATCCCAATGATCTTTCTCTAGATCCCACTACACCTGTAGGTATAGGAAATTTAGCGGCAAAAGCTGTTATTGAGACAAGGCGTAATGACGGTGCGAATCAATACGGTGATGAACCAGGATCCAATGGTAAGGCTTATTTTGACTATTCAGGATATCAACCGGTTAATACTGTTGATGAGAATTCGGACCTGAACAGGTGGCAGACTAAATATTTTTCTGATGGGAATGGAGGAAAGTTTGCTCCCGCCTGTCTCACACCCTACTGGCATAAAGTGAAACCTGTAGGTTTACAATCTGCAAAACAATTTAGGCCGGGACCTCCACCAATGGTTGGCTCAAAACAACTTGAAGAAGAGGTTAAGGAAGTGGTAGAACTGCAGGCAAATCTTTCTAATGAACAAAAAGCACTGGTGGAATTCATGAGGGATGGCCCCCAATCTGTACAGCAGGCAGGCCACTGGCTCAAGTTTGCCCAGGAAGTTTCGGTAAGGGATAATCATACTCTGGATGAGGATGTAAAGATGTATTTCTACAACCAGATCACTGCAATGGATGCATTTATTGCCTGCTGGGACACCAAAATGTTCTATGATTATGCCAGGCCCTATGCCTTAATTCACTCGTTTTACAAAGATAAAGATATCACCGGTTGGGGAGGTCCTGAAAAAGGAATGATAAAGCTGAAAGGGCAATCCTGGAGACCATATTCTCCTGATACCTTTTTATGCCCTCCTTTCCCCGGTTACGTTTCGGGCCATAGTGCAGTGAGCGGTGCCTGCGCTGAAGCCCTCAGGCTTTTTACTGGTAGTGATAATTTTGGGGCTCAAGTTAAGTTGATTCCCGGAAGCCTTACTGAACCCAATAGGGTTGGTAAAGAAGTGACCTTACAATTTCCCACATTTACAGAAGCAGCTGAGATGGCCGGATTTTCAAGAGTGTTGGGTGGATACCATATCCAATCGGACAACCTGAAGGGATTGGAATTGGGAAGAAATGTTGCACGGGAAAACTGGAAATTCTATAAAAAACATATTGGGGAAGTGGTAAATTAAAAACAAAGAAGTTTAAAACTGGGCCTTGTCTCTTCAAAAATAAGATTTGCTAAATATTGCTTTCGTTAACGGCGACAGTCGGAGCAATTCCCTTATTGGCTCGTGGTAATTTTTTACAAGATACTAATTCACTTGAACGGAATTAAATCGCAGGATAAAAATTTAAAATCCTCGCGCACAAAATCGGGCATTCTTTTAAGAGGTTAAACCCCTGTATATTTGAAATTTAGACTTCATGTAATTAGCAATAAAATAGATTTGTGTTATATTTACACTTCACCTGCCAATTCAGTGCAAATTTATTTAATTGAGATGAGTAGAATAAAAATTTTATCGGCTGTAGTGCTGCTACTAACAGTATCCAATATGACATGGAGCCAGGATCTAAAATTGAATGACCAGGAATATTTTGAGACGCAAGGTGTCAACGTTCTTGTTTACAACAACCTTTTTACAGGAGGCTTCAACGATGAAAAAACTGCAGGGATAGAACTTATCCACCATGGCGTAAGAACAGCTCAAGGTGGCGCCGTGAGGCTTTCCAGCACACCCGAGCAGTGGGATCTTGTTCCCTCAATACCTACACGAAAGGTAGACCCTGCCTCGAAAAGCATTGAGTCTATTTTAAGATATGATGATTTTGACTTTGAATCGAGAGTAGTTGTTACTGCTAAGGGTAAAGGGGTTGAAATATCTGTTTACCTGGATGAATCCGTTCCCAAAGAACTTGAAGGAAAAGCCGGATTCAATCTTGAATTTCTTCCCTCACAATATTGGGCTAAAACATATTTGATGGACGGGCGTATCAATCGTTTTCCGCGCTATGTGGTAGGTAACACTATTACAAAGCCGAACAGTGAAAAGCTTAAGCAATTTAAAGGTTATGAAACCTATGATGACAGGGGGACCGGCGAATTTATTGAGCCGCTTCCTCTCGAAACCGGGCGTATGCTTCTTCTTGCCCCCGATGAGCCTTCCCGTACGGTAAAAATCACGTCGCAGGGTGCCGATCTAATGCTTTTTGACGGACGTGTTCTTGCACAAAATGGATGGTTTGTGGTTCGAAGTCTGCTTCCGGAAGGAAAAACTGGTAAGGTACTAACCTGGACGGTTGAACCAAATGCAATTGAAGGTTGGGTAAGAGAACCGAATATAGGTTTTTCACAAGTTGGATATCTTCCATCACAGGAAAAAGTCTCCGTCATTGAACTCGACAAGAAAGACAAACCCCTTGCAAAAGCTTCAATACATAAAATTAACGAAGACGGCGAGACTACTGAGGTATTTAGCGGCCATATCGAACCCTGGGGTGATTATTATAAATACCATTACGTAAAATTCGATTTTTCTTCAGTTGACACTTTCGGTATATATTATATCCAGTATGGAGACACTAAAACAAATAACTTTATAATAAACAACAGTGTCTACGACAAAATTACTGATGCCACCAGCGATATCTGGATCCCCATTCACATGAATCATATGTTCGTTAAGGAGGGATACAGAGTGTGGCACGGGGAGCCTTTCAAGGATGGCTATCTGCAGGCTCCACCAAATACAGATCATTTCGATCTTCATGATCAGGGTCCTAAAACCGATACCGAATATGAAGGGCTGGAATTGATCCCTGGTTTGAACGTAGGGGGCTTTTTCGACGCCGGAGATTTTGATATTGAAACTGGATCGAATATTAGCGTCGTGCAGAATTTCGTCCAGACCTGGGAGTACTTTAAACCCTTACGCGATCAGACTTTTGTTGATCAGGAAGCACGGCATGTTGTTCTGCACCGTCCAGATGGCACACCAGACATATTACAGTTTATCGAGCATGGAACCTTGAACCTGGTGGCCCAGGCAGAAATTATTGGTCACATGACGCAGACGCTTTCTAATTCTGTTCTTCATAATTACCACCACCTGGGTGACGCAGCATCCTTGACAGACGGACTTCCTTATAATCCGGATCTTGGTCCTTACGAAGTAGCTGCTGACGGCCAGTCGAGCGGAGTGAAGGATGATATGTGGGCATTTACAAGTCGCAATCCCAGCCTTGATCTCAGGGCAGCAACTATGTTTGCTGCAGCAAGCCGGGCGCTAAAAGGATATAACGACGATCTTTCAGAAAGAGCTCTATTTCAGTCCAAAAGGCTGCTGAAGGAAGCTACAGAATTGCTTGCCAAACAGCCACAGGACAGTATCGGCAGGGAGTGGACATCTGTAGCAGATATTTCCACTAATCTTCAGCTGTATATCTCAACAGGAGAGCAACAATATAAAGATAAATTCCAGGAACTTCTGTGGCCTGCGCTTGACCGTAACGTCAGCTTTGTGATTTTAACTGCATTACATGGTATACCTCATATGGATGCATCTTATAAGGAAAAGCTACGACCATATGTCATGAAATACAATGAATATATTGCCGGGCTTGAAGATGATAATCCATACGGGGTACCCATTGGTCTTGGTAACTGGGCAGGTAGCGGATACATTGTAAACTTTGGTACCACCATTAGCTTTGCCAACAAACACTTTCCTGATATTATTGACCCCAGTCATGCATTCAAAACTACCGACTGGTTATTTGGAAAGCACCCATATCACAATTATTCATTAGTGGCAACAGTGGGTGCAGCACGTCCCAAGGAAGTGTTCTATGGCAATAACAGAGCAGACTTTTCATTCATTCCAGGCAATGTTGCTCCGGGTATTCTATTCAGAAAACCTAATCACTTTGAAAACTATGACGACTGGCCATTCCTGTGGGGACAAAACGAAGGTACGATTGGCGGAAACACCAGTTATTTAATCTTTGGGTCAGCTTTTAAAAATCTGGTAATAGACAAAGATTAGATATATAAGTCTATTCAAAAACTGATAAACATCTTATAATTATTAAGCGCAAGCAGTAAGATTTAAATTTAACTTACTACTTGCGCTTTTCTTTTTAGTTAGCAACATCTTTTCTAAAGATATTGACTTCTGGTTTGCATCTCTTTAATCTTCAGCTCCTGCTTTAAGAAACTTGTTTACTTCAAGCCAGTAAATAAAAGCATCGAACCAGCGATTACTTGTACGGTCAGGATTTCCCAGGCCAAAACCATGCCCACCGTTCTGGTAAAGGTGAAACTCAACAGGTATTCTGGCTTTGTGCCAGGACTCGATCAAACCGAATCCTCCCTGGAAGAGGAAATCATCAGCAGCAATAACGTTAAACATTGGAGGGGCATTCTCCGGCACCTCCACTTCATTTAAACCACCGTAAATTGGTCCGATGAAAGCCAAATCCATAGTTTTGGAATTCAAAGCTGAATGCATCGTAAGGCCCGCACCGGCTGAAAACCCGATCATTCCAATATTGCTGGGATCCACTCCCCACTCTTCAGCCCGTTCTACGATCATAGCATAGGCTGCCTCGGCATCTTCAAGTTGGTTCTCCAGGTTCCATCGCGGACGCTGAGGTCTGGTTACTTCCTCACCATCCTGCGACTCTGCCGGGGGTGTCATGGGGCGACTCATGTAGTCCTTAAATTCATCGAGTGACTCAGGCGTTGGGTGAAGCCGGTATTTTAAAACAAAGGCGGCAATTCCTTTCTCCGCAAGAGCTTCTGCCACTTCCCAACCTTCATTACCCAAAGAAAGCCATCTAAAGCCTCCTCCCGGAGCCACAATAACGGTGGTACCGGTCGCCTTGTCTGGATCTGGCAGAAAGGGAGTGAGTGTTGCAGTTGTGATATTCCGCGCCATGGGATCGCCCCACTGCCGAAACCAGGTCTCCTGGGCGGGCTGATCTTCAACACCCCCCGTTCCTAATGGAATGGCATTTGGTTCTTTAGGATTTTCAAGTGGATAAATAGTTCCATCCTGCGCCCATCCCGATGCAGCAAAGACAAATACAAATGTCCACATGGTAGACCTGAGCAATTTCATTGGTGAATAAGTCATAATAATTGGTTTTAAGGTTAATAATTTAAAATCTATAATATGGTTGTAAATATTCAGGTTCACCTGCCATTTTCCTGAAGGCAATTAACATTGCCTTACTCCATCGTGCTTAATCTCTTAGCCCCCTTCATCTTCCTTTGAACCATGTATTATTCCCCGCTAAAAAAAATCATTACTGCGGCCACTATTATTAAGATGAAAACAGAGACAACAATGTCTTTCCAGTTGTAACTATTCTTATTGTTCTTTTTCTCTTCCTCAGATATTGTTTGAAAAGTAAGATTATCTGTTTTCTCCTTGGCGGGAGCAGGCGTAAGATGACTCACAACTACAATAAGGATAATACAGAAGAGGAAAAACCAGGCTCCAAAGGAAAGGAAATTACTTCCTCCCAAAACGTACAGGTAACCGTCCGGATCAAGTGAATCCTTAGTGATCTCAAGAACGATACGTATCGCACCAACAACAAGACCTGTTATTAAAGTTACAAAAGCTCCGGTTGCATTAATTCTCTTGTAGAAAATCCCAAGAAGGAAAACTGCGGTAATTGGAGGAGCAATATAAGACTGCACACTTTGCAGATATTCATACAACACTCCTGAAATATTGGCCATAATAGGAATCCAGACAATACCAATAATAACAATTACTACGGTGGCATACTGGCCCGTTCTTACCAGTTTCTTCTCTGGAGTATTTGGTCTAAGCTTCTTGTAGATATCCACAGTGAAAAGCGTGGAACAGGAGTTAAATACTGAAGCCAGGGAACTCATTAATGCTGCCAGTAAGCCGGCAGCGACCAAACCTCTTAAACCAGATGGTAACAGGTTACTCATCAAAACAGGAAAAGCCTGGTCTGGGCTATCCCAATGAAGCTCTCCTCTCATTTTAAGAGTAAGTGCAATGATCCCGGGAATAAGGAATAAAAATACCGGCAGCAATTTTAAAAGTGCTCCGAAGATCGTACCTCTCCTACCCTCTTTAATATTCCGGGCGGTAAGTGCCCTTTGAACAATATATTGATCTGTACACCAATACCAAATTCCCACTATTGTACTTGTAATCAATAACGAAGGCCATGGGAAATCGGGATCTGTAGCAGGACGCCACATATTGAAATATTCGGGACCTACAGTGTCCACCATGCTCTCCCAGCCTCCAACTCTATCGAGACCAATAAAGGTTAAAGCTGCTGCACCAAGTACGAGGATAATGGCCTGCAGAGTTTCAGTGTAAACAACTGCTCTCATTCCGCCAAGTACGGTGTAAATACCCGTGAGAATTACAGTAGAAAGGGCTCCTGTCCAAAAATCTATTCCCAATAGCGCCGAAACCACAATTCCTCCTGCATAAATAGTTACCGAGATTTTGGTGAGAACGTAAGCTATAATTGAAAAAATGGAAAGCACCCAACGGGATCTTGCATCAAATCTTTTTTCCAGAAATTCTGGCATTGTGAACACTCCGCTTCGGGCATAGAAAGGGAGAAACACCCATCCAAGAATAAGCACCACCCACGCCTGGATCTCATAGATCAACATGGGGAGTTTATTCCCGGCACCGGCTCCCGCCAATCCCACTACGTGTTCTGAACCAATGTTTGATGCAAAGATGGAAGCCCCCACCACAAACCAGCCAACATTTCTTCCTGCTAAAAAATAATCTTCAGTATTTGACTGTTTCTTTTGGATCACCCAAACGGCAATCCCCACAAGAATAGCAAAATAAATACCTATCGAGATCCAGTCATAATTATCTAACGTCTGCATATCTATTTTACTGAAAATTTAAAAGTTGTTTTTGTAGCATAGGTTTCACCCGGTTCAAGGACAACAGAAGGAAAGTTCTCCTGATTTGGAGAATCTGGATAATGTTGTGTCTCCAGGCAGAAGCCACTCCTTTTTTCGTAATTACCGTCGCCATACTGAAGCGGTAAACTTCCATCCAGGAAGTTTCCTGAGTAAAACTGGATTCCGGGTTCGGTAGTGTGAACTTCCAGCATTCGGCCGCTTTCCGGATGGTATGCAGAAGCAGCAAAACGCATCCCGCCATCCTGCTCATTCAGCACCCAGTTATGGTCGTATCCGCCGGCTCTTTGAAGCTGTTCATTATTTGCATCTATATCTTTTCCAATTTGCTTCGGTTCTCTGAAATCAAATGGGGTATTTGCCACATCCCGCAATTCTCCCGTAGGAATAAGATTTTCGGTCACGGGAAGGTACTGGTCAGCATTGATCTCTATCTCGTGATCCAGAATGGTATTCGAAAAATCTCCAGATAAGTTAAAATAGGCGTGCTGGGTTAAATTCAGTACAGTCTTTTTATCGGTTGTGGCTTCATAATCAACATCAAGAGAATTATCATCGTTTAGGGTATAGGTGACAACAGTTTCAAGCCTGCCGGGATAGCCTTCTTCCATATCTTCACTAACATATGATAACTTAAGGGAGGTGCTATCTGCCTCTTCAACTGTCCACACAACTTTGTCAAAACCTTTTTCACCACCGTGCAAATGATTTTGGCCGTCGTTCTGCGCCAGGGTATATTCTTCCCCATCCAGGGAAAATTTTCCATTAGCGATCCTGTTTCCAAAGCGACCAATCAAGGCTCCAAAAAATGGATTATCTTCGAGATATTGCTCAAGAGAATCAAACCCCAGCACAACATCTTCATAATTCCCATTGGCATCTGGTGCTGTAAGAGAAGTTATTCGTCCCCCATAGGTGATTATCTTAACTTCCATTCCGCTTTCATTCTTAAGCGTATACTGCTCTACATTCTCACCATTGGGTGTGGTACCATATTCTTCCATTAAAACGTTTGCGTTATTAACAGAATTAATATCTCCCTCTACAGTCTGAGAATCTTTATTTTCATTTTTGCACTGAACGAATGCAAGGGCTAAAATCAAAAAGCCACAACCTAAAAAACTTCTTTTTACTGTATTCATATTTGGATTGGTTTAGTTTTACATCCCGTGTTGAAACAGGTGGTAATAAGCTTCGTTAGCATTCATTTTATCTTTAAATTCCCTGATGCTCGTTTTTTCATCGATCACCAATAGTTCTATTCCGGCGATGTCTGCAAAATCTTCCAAAAATTCGGTAGTAAGGGCCTGCGTATACACAGTATGGTGAGCCCCCCCGGCGAGGATCCATGAAGTCGCAGCGATATCAAGATTGGGTTTTGGATCCCAGAGTACCCGTGCGACAGGTAGATTTGGCAGATCTGCTTCCGGTTTTACCGCGTCCACTTCATTGACGATCAACCTAAACCTGTTGCCCATATCAACTAAGGAAGCATTGAGGGCAGGACCTTCGGGAGAATTAAAAACAAGTCTTGCAGGATCTTCTTTTCCTCCAATTCCGAGCGGATGCACTTCACAGGAAGGCTTTCCTTCAGCAATAGAAGGACAGATCTCCAGCATATGGGATCCAAGCACGTAAGATCTCTGCGGAGTGAAGTGGTAAGTATAGTCTTCCATAAAGGAAGTTCCACCTTCAAGTCCATAGGTCATCACTTTCATGGCACGTAAAAGGGCAGCTGATTTCCAGTCCCCTTCGGCTCCAAATCCGTAGCCGTCGGCCATTAACCGCTGAACGGCAATTCCCGGCAATTGTTTCAGCTCACCAAGGTTCTCGAATGTATCGGTAAAGGCTTTAAAACCTCCTTCATCAAGAAAAGCACGAAGACCCAGTTCAATTCTTGCAGCTTCTTTCAGGGAATCTCTTTTTTCACCGTTCTTCTGAATTTTTTTTGAAAGATTGTAAGATGCTTCATATTCTTTCAACAGCTTATCAATTTCGGCGTCTGAAACTTTATTGATATGCGCAACAACTTCCGAAGAATCGTAGCCATTGACCGAGAAACCAAATCTCATTTGGGCAGCCACTTTATCTCCTTCAGTAACAGCTACCTCGCGCATATTATCACCAATACGGGCAACTTTTAGATTTTGTAGTTCATCCCATCCAAGCACCACTCTGCACCAGTTGCCTATTTTTTGCTGTACACGCTCTTCCTGCCAGTGTCCTACGATCACTTTTCTCTTCTTGCGCATTCTGGACATCATGAAACCAAATTCCCGGTCTCCATGTGCAGACTGGTTAAGGTTCATAAAATCCATGTCGATCTTTCCCCATGGAATTTCAGCGTTAAATTGCGTGTGAAGGTGACAAATAGGTTTATTAAGAATACTCAGGCCCGTAATCCACATTTTGGCGGGCGAAAAAGTGTGCATCCAGGTGATGATCCCTATACACTTTTTCTCTGTGTTTGCCAGCTGGAGCAGGTTCGTAATCTCATTAGGGGTCTTGACGGTATCTTTGTGAACTATCTTTAACGGAATCTTTTGTGATCCATTAAACCCATCAACTATGGCTGCGGAATTCTTTGCGACCTGGTTAATAGTTTCTTCCCCATAAAGGTGCTGACTCCCGGTTACAAACCAAATTTCCTTTTCTTCTATCTTGATCATTTATTCTTAAATTAGGGGTTTTTTAATAATATAAGACCTCACAGCCCCGAAGCCTCGGGGCTGTGAGGTCTAGCGTTCGCTAGTTATTTTTGTCCGTAATAGGCATTCTTACCATGCTTACGTTCGTAATGTTTTTTTATAAGAGCATCCTTCAGTCGTGGTGCTTCGGGGTTTATCTGAAGTGTCAAAAATGCCATTTTTGACACCTCTTCCAGGACCTTACTATTGTATACAGCTTTGGCTGCATCTTTGCCCCAGGTGAAAGGCCCATGGTTACCAATGAGCACCATTTGAACTTCTTCATAGGAAAGGTTCTTATCCCTGAAACAGTCCAGGATCTGTATCCCGGTGTTGTGTTCATAATTCCCCTCGATCAAATCATCGCGCATTGGCGGGGCACATGGAATATCTGCTGTTAAATGATCGGCATGAGTGGTTCCAAAGATGGGAATGTCCCGTTGCGCCTGCGCCCAGGCTACCGAATAGGTTGCATGCGTATGCGCCACGCCACCTATTTCTTTCCAGTTCCTGTATAAATAAGCATGGGTTTTAGTATCTGAAGAAGGTCTCATTTCCCCCTCAAGAACATTGTTCTCAAAGTCGAGGATCACAATATCTTCAGGTTTTAGATCTTCATAAGGCACGCCGCTGGGTTTAATAGCAAAAACGCCTTTTTCACGGTCTACGGCACTAACATTTCCGAAGGTGTAGATCACGAGCTTCAATGCATTGAGCTGCATATTGGCCTCGTAACATTCCTGTTTTAATTCCTGATAAATAGAATTCATTTTTTGCTGATTTTTCGGGCTGCACTTTTTTCGGCGAAGGCTCCCAATTTTTTATACTCCTGCATTAGCTCTGCATAGACTTTCACTTCTTCTTTCTTCGGAAGGTATTCTGCTTCAAAATCACTTCCCAGGGTTTTACTGGCTTCGATTACGTTTGGGTAAAGCCCGGCGGCAACGGCGGCATAAATGGCAGCTCCAAGAGCCGGTGCTTCATCTGAAGCAGCTACTTTTATAGGCATATCCAGCACATTTGCCAGGGTTTGCATAATAAAAGGAGATTTTCTCGCCACCCCTCCAATTCCTATCACGCTATTGATCTTCACCCCTTCTTCCTCAAAACGGTTCACGATCTCTTTGGAGCCAAAGCAAATTGCATTGATTAAAGCTTTAAAAATATGGGGGGCTTTTGATCCTAAAGACAGGTTGGAAATGGCACTTTTCAACTCCTGATTGGCATCTGGAGTCCTTCGGCCATTGATCCAGTCAAGGGCGATGGGTAGACTCTCAAAAATGTCAATTTTCTCTGCTTCTTCTGAAAGTTTGCGGATAAAGTTCTTTTCGGTTTCTGCTTTTAGTTGCTCTTTTTGTTCTTCAGAAATTATATCTGAATTAAAAATGAGATTATCCAGGGGCCATGAAAGTACATCTTTGAACCAGGCAAGGACATCCCCAAAAGCAGATTGCCCTGCTTCCAGGCCTATCATTTCGGGAATTACCGAACCGTCTACCTGACCACAAATCCCTTTTACCGTTTTATCTCCAACGTTTTCCCTGGATGATATAATAATATCACAGGTAGAAGTTCCCATAACCCGAACCAGCGTGTGCTTATCGATCTTAGCACCTACCGCACCCGAATGCGCATCAAAAACTCCAACAGCAATGACACAATCTGTACTCAATCCTAATTTCTCAGCCCATTCTGCGCTCAAGTTTCCGGCAACCTCATCTGAGGTGTAGGTCTCATCATATAATCTTCTGCGAAGCTGCCCCAAATAAGGATCAAGCCTATTGAGAAAATCTTCAGAAGGAAGTCCGCCCCAGCTTTCATACCACATGGCTTTGTGACCTGCCGCACAACGGCTGCGTTTAAAAGCCTGTAAATCCTGATCTTCCAGGAGCATAAAGGTCATTAGATCGCAGTGTTCCATCCAGGAATAAGCTGCATTTTTTACCTTTTCATCTTCCCTGATGACGTGCGTGATCTTCGCCCAAAACCATTCGGAAGAATAAATTCCGCCTTCGTATTTTGTATAATTCTCTCCTCCCCAGTTTTCTGCCAAATCATTGATCTCATTGGCTTCATTGATGGCAGTGTGATCTTTCCACAAAACCATCATGGCATTAGGATTTTCTTTAAAACCTTCGACTAATGCCAGCGGAGTTCCTTCTTTGGTAACTGCAATTGGAGAGGAGCCCGTGGTGTCTATACATATCCCTTTTACTGCCTTACCGTCAATTCCACTTTTTTCTACCACCCCTTTGATGGTCTTTTTAAGACCTTCAATATGATCTAAAGGATGCTGCCGGAATTGATTTATCGCAGCATTGCAATACTTCTGCTCCTTCCAGCGAGGGTAATAATAAGTATCTGTGGCCATTTCTTTCCCATTTTCTGAGTCCACCAACACGGCTCTCACTGAATCGGTTCCGTAATCAAGGCCTATAACATAGTTCTTCATCTTTATAATAATTACTTAAAACAGATACCCAAATATAAGCTTCTTTTTCTTTAAGTGTCGATGAAACACTTATGAATTTTTAACAAAAATTTAAATTAATATAAATTTTTTGAAAGAAATATTATTTAACGATTAATAATTTTCCTGATAATTTCGAAACTTTTTTTATTGTATTATTCTTCTTTTAATAGCCTAACATCATAAATTCCAGCAGTACGGGAACCTGGTGCTGCTTCAAATTTAAGTCTTAAGATTCCATTACTGTTTTTTACAAGACCGGCAGGAAGTATATAATCCTTTTCAAAAAAGCGATTCCCCTCTAATCCGTGGAAACTTTCTTCTGCAATGACTTTATCATTGACATAAACTTTAAAATTACGCCCATTGTCTCCTCCAAAGTAGGTGATCCTAAGTTTTCTGGCCTGTTTTCCCTTATCGACAAGATTATAGCTAAACCAGCCTTCAGCACCTCTCCAATGGCGATCGCGATGAGTGCCAATACTGGAGTTTTGGCTTTCTATAAAATGATCGGCCTCCGGTTGTTGTTCTCCCGGGGCAACCCTGTCAATGGTTAAAGCTGCCAATAACTTTTCTTCCTCCTCCTTTTGCTCCAGTTTCTTCCTGATCTTTTCAATACCTTCGGTAGTTTCCAGAGGAAGATAAACTGCATACCTCGAATCGTGGAGCTTGTAAAATGGTATAAACTCAAGGTCTTTAAACTTGGCCGGGTAGATAACTTCTGAAGCCGAAAATGTCAAATTCTTACCGGGAACTTTCTTCACCAGCGTTTCTATGTTCTCAGTTTCATCTGAAATGAAATATGGCATTTCTGAAAGAGGAATGATCTCCCCGGCTGCAATGTGCCCACCCCTGCTGTCATCTGCAAAAAGTCCGTACATGTCTTCATTCCCGGTCTTAGCTGCCAGGACAATAGGTCCATATTTTAAAGCCTTATAATCTGAACCATCGGGAAGTCTTTCAGAAGTTAGGTGCATAGGTAATTTTACATCTATTTTATCGCCATTACTCCATTGCCTGTTAATGGAAATGTAAGTTCCAGGTTCTGCATTGACCTCTATGGGTTCACCGTTTACTTTAATTTCAAGCTCCCCGGGAGTAATCCAGCGAGGGTATCTTATTTTCAGGTTAAAATCCTGTGGACTTTTAGCTGCTACATTGAAGGATGTAAATTCTTCTTCAGGAAAAGAAGTTTTCTGAGTAAGTGAGAGACCTCTCTCTTTCCAATTTAATGTGGAAGGTATAAAAAGATTTACATAAAGATCATTTTCAGAATAGGCATATATGAATTCATTGTACTTGCCATGATTTTCAATCCCCGATCCCACACAGCACCAGAAACTGGTTTCCGGCTGGGAATACACCCGGTAATGTCCCGGGCGCATGGGGGTGAAATAGACAAATCCTCCTTTTTCGGGATGTTGAGATGACAAAATGTGGTTGTATAAGCCTTCCTCGTAATAATCGAGATATTTC
This sequence comes from Salinimicrobium sp. WS361, assembly GCF_050750585.1. Classification (NCBI taxonomy): domain Bacteria; kingdom Pseudomonadati; phylum Bacteroidota; class Flavobacteriia; order Flavobacteriales; family Flavobacteriaceae; genus Salinimicrobium; species Salinimicrobium sp. WS361. The sequence continues at coordinate 92,466 of NZ_JBOJLM010000003.1, read as the reverse complement.
TCCATGCCATCGGCCTGGAAGAGCTTTTTGCTCAATTTGAGCATATTGTAAGTATTGCAGGTTTCGGGTCCCTGCACATCATTGATCATTGCAGAAAAATCTGAAGCAGGATGAAAATGTTCCCGCACACTATTACCTCCAATAGCCACAGTGCGTTGATTCACCACGTTTTCCCAAAAATACTTAGCAGCATCATGATATTCTTCATCACCGGAGAGTGCTGCCACGGCTTCAAAGCCAATTATCTTGGGTATTTGGGTATTTGCATGCATTCCGTTCAAGACATCGTTTTCATCACTTAAAGGATTCAGGAGTGCCTTTTGGGAAAATTGCCGGGCCAGGTTCAGGTATTTTTCTTCACCTGTGATCCTTGAAACATCTGCAAAAACCTCATTCAATCCGCCATGTTCAGAAATAAGAAGGGATTGGATCTGTTCATCAGAAAGATTTGCTGTAAGGTCGATCATCCAGTCGGTAAAATCGATTAGCATTTCTTTAGCCATTTCATTCCCTGCATGTTGGTATGCATCGAGCAATCCCGCATAGGTTTTATGGATGTTATAAAGAGGAACCCATCTGTCGTTTAAACTGAAACTAGCTGGTTTGAGCTCTCCCGATCTAATTTCGGCCCATACCTCTTTACTTCCCGGAACACCTCCAATATAGCCAGTGCCATAGGCCTCCTGCGCACTTTTAAGTTCAGAAAGCATATATTCTAATCTTTCATATGCCTCTTCACTACCTGCAGATGCATACATTTGTGCCAGGGCAGTGAGGTAATGACCTCCTATATGTCCATCCAGTCCTGAATTCTCCCAGTTAGGATAGCTTGAAGCTTTTGGCTCTAAACCCGCTTCCCGTAGAAAGGGGGCTAATAACCTGTCTGGTTCTAATTCCAGGATATAGTCCAAATCTGTAAGCATGGCCTGCTTAAATGGCCCCTCTCCCAGTTCAACCTCCTGAAGCTTAAAAAATTCAATTGAGCTTTTGCTTTGAGACCAAACCTGAGATCCAAAAGAAAAAACAACGAGTATTGAATAAAACAGAATATTACGATTAAAACCTTTTATCATTACCTGGCTTTTTGATTATTTATATTACCTAGTTGAAGAAAGCACTACAACTGAAAAAGGAGGTAAGACCATTGATAATTTGCCATTTTTGAGACTGAAGTCTTTAAAATCCTTAATTGAAATTTTATTCGGATTATCAAAGGTATTGTGATCCTGGATTTTTCCTGATCGAAGGATTTGTCCCTGCATTTTCTTCACATCCATACCTTCCAGATCAATTTCAACCTTATGTTCCTTTTGGGCATCTATATTGACGAGAGAAATATTCGTGACTCCGTTCCCACCTTTTGAAGCCGAAACAGAAATGGCCGGTAAAGATTCCCCGTTGAAAGTGTACTCAGGAGAATCAAAAGCCACCGGCAGCAACTTAGCATCGTGGTGCACTGTATACATTTTGAAAACATGATAAGTGGGGGTAAGAATCATTTTCTCCCCTTCGGTAAGTATTTGTGCCTGCAAAACATTCACAGTCTGGGCGATATTGGCCATTTTTACCCTCTCACTATGATTATTGAAGATATTCAAAGTTGCCCCTGCAATCATTGCATCTCGCATGGTGTTCTGCTGATAAAGGAATCCCGGATTGGTACCTTCTTCTACTTCGTACCAGCCACCCCATTCATCTACAACAAGGTCTATTTCTTTTTTTGGATCATATTTTTCCATGACCTCTATGTGCTTGGTAACAAACTCGTCCATTTTTAAAGCTTCTTTCATGCTTTTAAAATAGATCTCTTCAGTATATCCTGTGGCGGGACCTTTTTCTTCCCAATCTATTACAGCGTAATGATGCAATCCAACTGCTTCAATAAGAGATTTAGGGACATCCCGCATAAGAACTTCGGTCCAGTGATAATCGTCTCCCGTAGCTCCGGCAGCGATTCTATAGAGATTGTCCTTATTTTCCCCGGCGATCATAAAAGTTGCATATTGCTTATAGATGTTAGCGTAATATTCAACGGTCATATTACCGCCGCAGCCCCACATTTCATTTCCAATTCCCCAGTATTTTACATTCCATGGTTCTTCTCTCCCATTTTCTTTTCTCAGCTGAGCCATAGGACTTCCTTTAGGATGATTGGTATACTGAACCCAATCGGCGAAATCCTTAACTGTTCCGCTACCAACATTTCCTGATATAAAAGGCTCGGCTTCCAATTCTTCACATAGATTTAAAAAGTTATGGGTTCCAAAACTGTTGTCTTCAGTTACCCCACCCCACCAGGAGTTTACCATGGTTGGTCTCTCTTCCTGGGGACCTATTCCGTTTTTCCATTGATAGGTATCGGCAAAACAGCCGCCGGGCCATCTTAAATTCGGAATCTTTATTTCCTTTAATGCCTTTATAATATCTGTTCTTACCCCATCTTTATTTGGAATTGCACTGGTATCCCCTACGTAAAATCCGTCGTAAATGGATCGTCCAAGATGTTCAGCAAAATGACCGTAGATATGTTTACTGATTTCTGGTGCATTTTGATCTGCGTTCACGGTGATCCTCGTCTCCTGCGCCAGTAACAATGACTGGCACATAAAAAGAAGGATAAAAAGGCTGCTAATTTTCATGATTTATTTTTTTAAAATGTATTACTCATAGTCATTTCTCAAATTTTTCAAAGCTTTTTTAATATGGAAAACAATTTGCGTGTTTACTCATACTCCTTTTCCGAAGAAGCTCTGGAGTCTATTTGTACCTTGTGATTTTCTGTACCTCATTCCGGATCTTTCAGCCATTACAAGTTTTTTACTTCGGAAGAAAATCAAAACTATTCTATAGCTTCTACTCCTTCCTCGGTTTGTTCTACTCTTTGAATTGTACCGTCCTCGTTGTAGTGCATGTAATCTACTGCAACAGATCGGCGGTAACTTCCTCCAGTAGGTAACAGGCCGTTATGGTAAAAGAAATAATCTTTGCCTTTGTATTCAATAATACCGGGATGTATTGTAAAACTATTTGGTGCACTACCGGTGATAATTCCCTGATACTCCCAGGGACCTACCGGACTATCTGAGGTTGCATACTCAATTCTTTCGCGCTCTTCTCCCTTGCTGGCGTAGACTAAATAATAGATTCCTTTTCTTTTGTAAACCCAAGGGCCTTCTATAAAGTTCTTCGGATTATCATATTGAATAGGCCCATCTAATTCCACCATATTATCTTTTAATTTAACAGTTTTAAGACTGCCATTACCCCAGTACAAATAAGCCTGGCCATCATCATCTACAAAGACTGAAGGATCTATATCATCCCACCCATGCGGATTGTCGGTAGTCATTTCATTATAAATCAATGCCTCTCCTTTGGCATCTTTAAACGGTCCTAATGGAGAATCGGCTACTGCTACCCCTATTGCTGCACCACCGTTACTCCTGCCGTCCTTTTTATGGAAGGTGGATACATAGAAGTAAAACTTCCCGTCCCTTTCTTCAACCTCGGCTGCATAGGCATCACCTGTTGCCCAGGAAAAATCTTTAGGGGAAAGCTTTGGCCCGTGATTGGTCCAGTTCTTCATGTCTGTAGTAGAAAACACCAACCAGTCTTTCATTTCATAATTGGTTGAGGCTACAGATGCCGTGTCATGACTGGTGTAAAGATATAAATTGTCGTTATGGACAATTGGTGCCGGATCTGCCGTAAATGGGGTCTGGATAAAAGGATTCTGCGAAAAGCCTGTTCCCACTGTCAGAACCAGACAAAAGCCCATTAAAATTTCTTGAATCTTCATAGTTTTTATTTTTTACAGTTAATAATTTTGCTCCTAATCTTTCTTTTTAATTTTATTCGATGGAATCGTTTAATTCTGATGTTCTTTGAACAATAATTGGGCGTATTGGTATAAACTTCTTCTCCAGGTCAACCATTCATGTCCGGTTTCGGGCGATGAATAGAAAACATAATCTATATCCTGCTTTTCAAGCATATCACGAAATGCGTTCACTGTTTTAAAGAATACTTCAGCCTCTTTAGTGCCCAGGCCTAAAAAGATCACATTAAGTTTTTCTTCAACATCTTCAGCATTGCTAAAGGCGCCGTTTAAAAAAGTATCGGCATCAAGTTCTTTATCTCCGGGGAAATTTGCTGTCCCGCTAAAACCTCCATAATATGAGAATTGATCCAGGTTATTCATAATAATGCTCATGGTTTGACTGGCACCCATGGAAAGCCCGGCGATGGCCCGATGCTCCCGATTTGCAATTGTCCTGAATTTCTTATCGATTTGAGGAATAACTTCCTCTATCAGCACTTCTTCAAAAGATGATCGCGGACGCCTTCCTCCTGCATTCTCCAGGACTTCAGGTCTGTAAGCATAACCATTATCCATTACTATGATCATGGGTTCTGCATCTCCTGAAGCAATAAGGTTATCCAGAATTAAATTGGCATGTCCCTGAGAGGACCACCCGGTTTCATCTTCATAACTACCGTGCTGAAGATAAAGTACCGGATATCTCTTATCCAAATTTTCAAAATATCCGGGAGGGGTGTAGACAAAATTACGTCTCCACTGTCTTGTGATTTCAGAGAAATAAAGATTCTCTGAAACAGTCCCATGGGGAACATCTTTTAAAGCATAAAATTCTTTATCCTTTGCAGGGATTTCGATCCCGCTTCCCCATCGACCCGCACCATAGTAATATTTCGATCCTGGATCTGGCACTGAAGCACCATCTATATTTAGCTGGTAATAGTGAAAGCCTTCATCCTGTGGAGCCGATTCTCCTATCCATATCCCCTCTTCATTTTTTTCAAGGTCATACTTCACACCACCAATATCCAGCTGTACATTATTCGCTTCGGGAGCTTCTATCTTCACCCTAACCCGTCCTTCTGAATTAACTTTGGGAAATTCCTTCCCGGGTTGGTTTACCACAGAAGGTTCGAAATCCTCCACAATTTTCTCTTCCGATTGTGCAAAACTAAAGACACTGGAAAGGATAAAAGTAAACAGCAATAATTGATGTCTCATAATTACAAGATTTTGTGTTCCATACTTGCTCCTCTATTACTTAGACTGGTTTTTAAACAGCACAGGTGCAAATCTATACAGGTCATTTCTCCACACCGGCCAGGTATGACCACCGGGATATTCACTGTAGATATAGTTTATTCCCATATCATCAAATCTCTTCATCATAAGCTTGTTGTTCTTAAATGCTATATCTTCTTTGCCTCCCATAGATAACCAGAATACTCTAAGTTCATTATTGATCTTTTCTGAATTCTCACTCATATACTCATATTGTCCCTTAGCTATCTCATTGTCATTCGCAAACCATCCTGAACTGAACACTCCTAAATAGGAAAACATCTCTGTATTCTGTACTCCTGCATAGAGCGTTTGAAGACCTCCCATGGATAAACCGGCAAGGGCCCTGTTGTCTGCATTTCCTTTAACCCGATATTTATTTTCAACAAAGGGGATCAAGCCTTCTTTTAATTCCCTTTCAAACATTCGGAGGCCATTTTCACTAAACCCTGAACCAGGCATATTCCCGTCGGGCATGATCACCAGCATAGGTTCTGCTTTGTCTTCAGCAATAAGATTGTCGAGAATAATATTTGTCCTTCCCTGTTGAACCCAACCTCTTTCATCTTCTCCACCGCCATGATAAATATAAAGTGCCGGGTAATTTGTATTGGTATTTTGGTCATATCCAGGTGGGGTGTATACATAGAACGTCCTCCAGCTATTTAGAACCGGAGAAAAATACTGTTCCATTCTCACATCTCCGTGCGGGACATTTTTCATTTTATAATAACCATCTCCTTTAAAAGGAACTTCTATTCCGCTGGCCATTCTTCCCATTCCGAAAAACGTCTCACTATTAGGATCGGCTACTGATACACCATCAACTATAAGAGAATAATAATGAAAGCCTTCGCTCAAAGAATCGGTGGTAACTTTCCAAACACCTTCACTGTCCTTATCCATATCATATTTACGCCCTAAATCCAGTTTTACATCCCTTGCCTCAGGAGCTTTAAGACGAAAAACGGCACGACCATCAGGTAAAATTTGGGGATATTTCGAATTCCTCACATTGGTTGAGGCTGGCGTACCCAGCAAGCTGTATTTATTGAATTTTGATTCATCTACCGGCTTAAATAGTAGTTTGGAAAACATATATAGCCCGTTCTTCCAGACTTTAAAATCATGACCACCCGGTTCTAAATAATAAATATGAGGAACATCCTGTTTAACCAAATATTCATGCGTTCGCTGACTGAAAGGCAACAGGTTGTCATCGTCCCCACAGGAAATCCATAAAAGATTAAGTTGTTCCCTGGCTTTTTGGGGCTGCGGAACTAATTCTTCCGGACTCTTAGTATTGGGCGCTGCGGAAAACGCCCCTACCCAGGAAAATGTATCCAGGTTGCCAAGACCAAAGTTCAAAGTTTGTCCTCCTCCCATGGAAAGTCCGGCAATTGCCCTTTTTTGCCTGTTTTTGATCACCGGATAATTTTTTTCTATAAAGGGAATAAGATCATTCAGCAGGTCTTTTTCAAAATTTGCAAAGGCTGCCACTTTTGTGCTGTCAAAAATGTTACCCACTGCACGATCGTCTTTCATCGCCCTTCCGTTTGGCATTACCACGATCATTGGTTCTGCCTTACCATCGGCATATAAATTGTCCAGTATCACCTGTGGATTGCCACCTCTAAGCCATTCCTTCTCATCTCCACCAATCCCATGTAAAAGATACAGAACCGGATATTTTTTATTTTTTGAAAATTTTGGCGGAGTGTAAACCAGAGCCTTTCGGTTAGTCCCTACTGTTTTTGATTTGTAGGTAATAGTATCGATCTTTCCGCGTGAGATGTTTTCTCTTCTTTGGTCAAAACCAGTAGGAGCTTCTTTTTCCAAACCTTTAAACCCCTGGGCTTCCAACATTTTCTTGCCATACCGTCTTCCAAGTTTCCGGTAACCTTCCGGTGTGAAGTGAAGATGATCATCCATCCCGTTACAACCTTCTGAAGAAACTACGTAACTATTAGGAATAACTCCGGGTAACTTCGCAATGATCTCATTCATACTGGCACAGACACCCCCTTCTTCCTTACTCACCAATTCTCCGGCAAGCAGAGGTACCTTTGCAGGATCAAGGTTTAAGTCCTTCATAAGATTGTCATAAACCTTCTTTACCTTTTGAGGCCATAACGTGTCTCCTGTATTTGATTCCCCCTGATGCAGTAAAATGCCTTTTATAACCCCGTCCTGTTGTGCCATTTTAGCCATTTCTACCAGCCGGCCATAAGGATTACCGTCATATTGCCTCACGGTATTTTTTAGCCAGTCCGGTGCAGATTCAACATACGTTTCATAATTATCCTTATCAAAAAGTTCAATTTTAGTGCCGCCTACAGAAACATTTACCACCCCGACTTTAATATTTTCCGGTAAATTCTCGATCATTTCCCTTCCGAAGTAATCGGTTGGGGTTAAACCTGTGTTACATCTGGTAAGAGGTGGTTTAGCTGTGTACCACTCCCCTTTTTTTCGTCCTAATTCGGGGCAATCTACCGCCTGGAGCACTTGAAACCGGTCACTCAAAGCAACTGTGTCCTGAGGTTCAAATTTTGCATGTCCTTCCATATTTGACTGACCGAAAGCCAGATAAATATGAAAATCAGAATCCTGCGCAGCAGTCTGAAACATTGCAAGAAAGGATCCAATACAGAGAAGAATTTTAATTTTCATCTTTAAAAGGATTATTTATCAGCATCAATTTTAATTATATACTTTCCTCCTTTCGAGGTGGCAAGATCATATTCATAAACTTTCATCAGGGTAGGTTTCTGCACATCAATATTTTGTGCAGTAATGGGATCTTTTATTTCTGAAACTTGATAGTAAGGATTGGAATTATTACCGGTAACATCTTTTAATCCTTTACCAGACAATAGATGATAAGAGCGAATCCTGCAATTGCCACCCAGGGTGGATTGTACGACCATAGTTTTTGGCTTGTTATTCTCCCATTCAAGATCTACTTCAAAACCTCCACGAGCTCTTAAACCTGAAACTTTTCCTTTGCTCCAGTCTGCAGGTAATGCAGGCAAAATATGAATGGCGCCATCGTGACTTTGTAAAAGCATTTCGGCAATCCCGGCTGTGCAACCAAAATTCCCGTCAATTTGAAAAGGAGGATGTGCATCAAAAAGGTTGGGATAAGTACCGCCCTTTTCGCTATGACCTTCCTGCATTGAAGGGGTTAGCTGGTCTTTTATCAATTTGAGTGCGTGATCCCCGTCAAGTAATCTCGCCCAAAGATTCACCTTCCAGCCCATAGACCAACCGGTAGACTCATCTCCCCGGGCAACTAATGAAGTTTTTGCAGCTTCAAATAATTCCGGATTGCGGTAAGGTGAAATTTGGTTGGACGGATAAAGTCCGTATAAATGAGAAACGTGCCTGTGATCGCTGTTAGGATCATCCCAATCTTTTATCCATTCCTGTAATTGTCCCCAACTTCCAATTTGCATTGGAGGTAATTGCTGAAGTTTTTCATTTAATTCGGCTATAAAATCTTTATCATCTCCCAGGATTTCAGCGGCTTTTGCTGTTCTTGAAAAAAGGTCGAAGATCAGCTGATTATCCATTGTGGCTCCATAAGTCAATGAAGATTCGGGATGTGCGGTTGGTGCGTGTTCCGGGGAAATGGAAGGTGATACTACCAGCCAGTTATTTTCCGGCTCCCTGATCATAAAATCCAGGTAGAATTTAGAAGCTTCTTTTACGATGGGATGAACCAATTTTAAAAACTCCTTATCTCCTGAAAAATCGTATTTATCAAATAAATGCTGGGACAGCCAGACTCCGCCCATAGGCCACATTCCCCAATAGGAACCGTCTATCGCTCCGGTCATTCGCCAAATATCTGTATTATGATGCATCACCCAGCCATCTGCGCCGTACATATCTTTGGCAGTCTTCCTTCCGACTTCTGAAAGCTCCTTCACCATTTGGATCAATGGCTCGTGGAATTCCGGCAGATTGGTGATTTCGGCCGGCCAGTAATTCATTTCAGTATTAATATTTACGGTGTACTTGCTATCCCAGGCAGGAGTTAACTGATCATTCCAAATCCCTTGCAAATTGGCAGGTTGCGTTCCCGGCCGGGAAGAGGTAATTAAAAGATAGCGCCCAAATTGGAAGTACAGGGAAACAAGGGCTGGATCATTTCCAGTTTTGAAATTTATGATCCTTTCATTGGTGGGTAGCTTCGCAGCTTTCGTTTCACCTAAATCCAGTGACACCCGATTGAAATAGGTTTGATAATCTTCCAGGTGCGTTTTGTAGATCCCTGCTGATTTCTTTTTTTCTATTGCTGAAAGATATTCTTCTGCTTTTGCTTCCTCATCAATACTGAGATCTTTATAGTTTTTGAAATTAGAAGCGATGGAAATATATAGTGTAGCACTGTTGGCATCCTGAATTTTAAGAGCTTCATCTTCTGAAGTAATTTTTCCGCCTTCAGTCTGAATTTTAGTGATCGCCAGGAATTCAACTTTGCCTTCTATTCCTTCAAAATCGCTGGTTTTACCGTGTAGTTTTAATGTCCCATTTTCAGTTGAAACTTCAGCACCTCCGGGGCGATCTATCGTAGCTGAAAAATTTAAGGTTCCGGGTTTATCTGCCGTAATTTGTACCACGATCACCTGATCGGGATGGGAAGCAAAAACTTTATTTTCATAACCTACACCTCCAACTCTATAGCGAGTTGTGGTAACCGCAGTTTCCAAATCCAGTTCCCGGTAATATTCAGTGTAATTTTGGTGATTCGGAAAAGATAATTTCAGGTTCCCTGCGGTTTGATAAGGCATTCCGTGGGAAGTTTTACTTATGAAATGCTGATTAACGAGCTCCTGGGCTTCTGCGCTTTTTCCTTCAAACAGAAGTTTCTGAACTTCGGGTAAATATTTTTTGGCTTCAGGATTATCGTTTCGGTTAGGTCCACCAGCCCAGACGGTATTTTCATTTAACTGAATAACCTCTTCCTGCGGATCTCCATAAACCATTGCCCCCAATCGCCCATTTCCTACGGGAAGTGCCTCTACCCATTTTTCAGCAGGCTTATCATACCAGAGTTTTAATTGGAAATCTTCCTGACTCCAGGATTGAAAAGGTGAAATCAAAAAGAGTATTCCCAGCAATACGGAAAATCCAATACTGGAATAACTATTTGTTGAAATTTTCATCTTACCAATTCCCATATCTTCTATTTTTCAAATTGAACCCAGTCCACTTCAACTCCGTCACCACTTTTCAGTTGCACTATCAAATCCTGAACAGCGGTTGCTTCAGATTTTACAGGAGCAGAAACAACCTCCCAATTTCCACCTTTTTGGATGGTAACTTCAGCAATCTCCTGTGCCTTCTCACCTGCCAGTTTCAGCGCAACAGTGGCGCCCGTTAAAGATCTTGCCCTGATTTTGACATTTTTGGGACCTTCAGCACCAAAATCAACCCGGTTATACTTCACCCAGGCATCAGGTTTATTTAATACCACCTTCCAACCCTGGAAAGGATCAAGCCGATCCAAAAACACCGAAGCAGCTCCATAGTTGCTTTTCGCGCTATAGCGGTCGATCTGAATTTTTGAAGTACTGGAGGTTATTCCCACTCCGCGTTTGGTTGGAATCACTTTTTTAATGTTTCCATTCCCTTCAAAGAACAAACTATCGGCACGAATGGAACGGTTTTTATCAAAATCGGGTGAAAGATCATTATCGTGATAAAATAAGTACCACTGATCTTTATAATTCACGATCGAATGATGATTGGTCCAGGTACCCGAAGCCGATTCATCCATAATCACCCCCTGATGGGTAAAAGGCCCCATAGGATTATCGGAAGTTCCATATTCCAGTCTTTCAGTATTGTTGGCAACGTGCGGATAAGTCATATAATATGTGCCATTTCTTTCGAAAACAAAAGGCCCTTCAATATGCCCTTTTTGAGGGATCTCCTCGAAGGTCTTTATTTCTGAATCCAGCTCCAGCATATTATCGTTCAGTTTTGCGCCATAAATTTTTCCACGGGACCAGTACAAATAAGCCTGCCCGTCTTTATCAATAAAAACATTGGGATCTATGCCTTCTACACCCTGAATATGGTTTGGCTGTGGCTCATAAGGTCCTTCAGGTTTGTCGGCGACTGCCACGCCAATTGAAAAACCTTGTTCCCCATCTCCGGCGTCTTTGAGTCTGGTGGGAAAATAGAAGTAAAATTTGCCATTTTTGGATACCGCATCAGGCGCCCACATACTATAAGCCTTAGGATCTGCCCAGGGAACATCTTTTTGATCCAGAATTTTTCCGTGGTCTGTCCAATTGGTAAGATCTTCTGAAGAAAACACGTGGTAATCGGCCATATTGAACCATTCGGCACGGCCTTCGCCTTTTGGGGGCACAATATCGTGGGAAGGAAACACATATAGCTTTCCATTAAATACCCTTGCCGTAGGATCTGCAGTAAACTGATCCATAATCAGCGGATTTTGTGCAAAAGCATTTACTGATAGTAAAAATATAATCAGGCTAAGAGATATCGTTTTCGGCATTTTTGAATGTTTCATCTTAATTATTTTTTTCGGCTTCAATTTTAAAGTAATCGAAATCTACGTGACCACCTGCTTCTTTTGTGGCGTAGTTGAACAACGCAAACCTGTAGCCCATAAAATGCGGAAGCGTGTAAGACATTTTAAGCTCGTTGCCAATAGCTTTCCAGTTTTCACCATCAAGACTGTAGAAAAATTCTGCTGTATCTTTCCTGTCCTGAAAATCACCAACGGCCTTAAGGTAAAGCTCCTCCTGATCTAACGGAATGCTTTCAATCTCTACAGGCTCTTCGGAAGCTCCATTGACCATAATAATGTGCTTCTTCTTATTCTCCATTTTCGCCCCTACAAATCCAAAATTCTTCTGAAGTAGACCAAGCCCTGCATAATCTCCCTCCTTCATTCCGGAAAGATCCACTTTAGTTATGCCCGTACTCTCTGGACCAATGGTTCTTTGGGTTAGGGTGTTTCGGGTATTTAAAAATGAAGTATCTACCCTGTCTGTAGTTAATCTTAAATAACCTTCACGGTCTTTTACAGACCAATATTCATTCTGCGGATTATGATTCCATTGCCAAACCAGAGGCAGATCTTTGTATCCAGATTTTCTGTCAAAATCATCTGAAGCCACAATTCCGGGAATCCATCCTTCGTTTGTTGGCAGATGCAGGGTTTCAGGCACTTTGCCATCTTCACCCAAAATTGGCCAGCCATTTTCCCATTTTACAGGAACCAGATAGGGAATACGCCCTACTGCACCATAATCCCGAAATAAATAGGCAAACCAATCCCCTTCAGGCGTATCAATTAAACCACCCTGGGCCACGCCTTTATCCTGAAAAGCGAGTTTTCCTTCGTAAGGTCCGGTAATTTTATCGGCGCGGTGAATGATCACCGTTCTCATACCGTCCCTTGGCCAGGCGATGTTGAACAAGTAATACTTTCCGTTAGCCTTAAATATTTGAGATCCTTCCGCAGGAAGTATATAGTTGGATCCAATAGGTTCAGTAGCGTTCTCAATAAGAACCCGCTCTGTACCTTCCTTCACTCCTGAAAGATCCTCTTTAAGCTCTACTATATTTAGTTTTCCTCCACCCCAAATGAGGTAAGTCTTTCCGTTGTCATCAAAAAATAAGGTGTTATCGTGAAGAGACGGGCTAAAAGAAATCTCTTCAAAAGTGCCATTTTCAATATCTTTTGTTTTGAAAATATAAGTTTTCCCGGTGGTGCTCGAAAAAGTAGAAACGTAAAAAGTCCCATTATGGTAACGAAGACTGCTTGCCCAGGAACCTCTTCCGTAGGCGTTTTCACCATTTTCAAGATTCAGCGCATCTGTATCTCCCAAAGTATCGTAAGCGTAATTCACTATTTCCCAGTTTACCAAATCTTCAGACTTCATAATTGGCACCCCGGGATTCATATGCATCGTGGTGCTACTCATATAATAGGTGTCCCCAACCCTAATTATGGAAGCATCGGGAACATCGGCGTGGATAATAGGATTTTCAGCCTGCTGTTGTGCAACAACTGAATTTCCTAAAAACAGGCTTAAAATTATAATGAGTAGATTTCTCTTTTTCATATTTTTTATTTGAAATAGGGTTTGGCAAATTCTATAAAATATGGCCAGTTAGGCACTACGGTATGACCGCCCTCGTGTATTCTAAAAACGAGTTTACCTTCAGATAAAAACTCCCCAAATTGAGGAAATTCGTTTTTTGATAGTCCTTTTTCATCATAGATTTCATAAGCAGGACCGGCGTAGACTCCGGCTAAAAACATCCCTTTGGCGTCTATCCAATTCCCTTCAACTTTAGGATCTCCACTGCTGATAAAAACCGGACGCGGCGCTGCGAGCGCAATCAAATGATGTGCATCTACCGGAAGGTCTTTTGTTTCTAAAGGACCTCCGTACTTTATAAAATTGGGAGCAAACCAGTGATATTGGGAAGTGGAGACCAAATTCTCTACCTGTTCCCCGAAATTCCTTCTCAATATTTTAGTACCACCTGCACCGGCAGAACCTATGAATCCCACCGCAAATCGATCATCGTAGGCCATAGTGACCATTGCAGCTTTCCCGTAGCGGGAAAGTCCTTCTATAGCTACTTTTTTTGAATCAACTTTAGAATGATTTTCAAAATAATCAAGCGCACGGCCGGCACCCCACGCCCAGGCTTTCAAAGCGCCCCAATCATCTAATTTTCTCGGTTCGCCTTTATTCACTAGCCCAATGATTCCTTGTCTAAGTCCGGCGCCATTATCGGCTTGATAACTTGTTGGGATCAAACTGGCGTAACCCCAATTCTGAGCCAGTAATTGTTCCTGCCACGGATTTTCCTGCTCGGGCTCAGGGAAAAACCCAGCTGGAAAATTCCAGTCGAATTTTAGGATTACCGGCACTTTTTTATCTGTATTTTTTGGAAGAGTAAGGGTCAACTCGATTTCAACGTCAATTTCGGAATAGGCAGAGTTATCTACCACTCCTAAAAGTGCCTCAACCTGCACAGGATAATTGCCAATAACTGAATCTTTTCTGGAAATAACTTTCCAGTTTACAGCTGGAGTATTTTCAGGGAAGCGGCCATAAACTTCTGCATCAAAATCTTCTTTGATCTCCCGCCTGCGTTTTTTCCATTCAGAAACTGAGGTGACTTTTGATCCATCTTTAAAAACCAAAAGTTTGGGTAGGCTGTAATCTACAACTTTAGATTCATCTGAATTTGCGGCATTAGGATCATTCGGATTTCCCGAAGGTCCGTGCCGCAAGGATTCTATTCCTAATTCCTTCAGCATTAATTGATGATCCTGAGAACTCAAACGATAAATACTGTCCCGCTCCTGTTGAGAAAACTGCGCCATCGATTGATTAACGCAGCTAAAAAAAACGATAATGACAAATAATTGTTTCATTTTTAATGTTTTACAGGTGGAGCAATTTATGCTAATTTGTAATCACAAATCCGCCCTGAGATTGGATGGTCACTTCAAATTTTCCTCTTTTTTGTTTGATTTCTTTCTTTTCAGTTTTCCCCTTTTTGGAATCATTAATAATACTGAATTTATTTCCTTTCAGTTCCGGAAGGGAGAAGCTCAACTTCTTTGCTTCTTTTGAGGCATTGATTCCGGCGATGTACCATTGAGCCCCGTGCCTTCTTGCTATCACGCTGTATTCTCCGGGATATCCTTCAACAAAAACGGTTTCATCCCAGGTGGTAGGAAAATTTTTCATAAAATCTATGGCAAAATCCGGAGCGTCTTCCAAATTATTTGGCGTTAGTGCGAAGAATTGAACCGGCGTCTGAAATAAAACTGCCGTTGCCAGTTGAAACGCATCAGAGGTTCTTCTAAAATTTCCGCCGTCATTGGTTCGGTTGTATCGTTCGTTTAGAACAGTACCCCCAAAATCCATACTCCCCACTGTATTCCTTATAAAAGGATGAATGGCAGCACTTCGGGCTTCCTGGTCGTTGGCATACTGGCTGAACATTAGATTTTCTGAAGCAAGTACAGCTTCAGTACTTATAAAATTAGGATACATTATCTCCCAGCCTCTCGGAATTGTTGCTCCGTGAAAGATCATCATCAAGCCGTAATCATTAGCATCGGACATTATATCCTCATAAAGCTGAATGGTCTCTTGTTTATCGCCGCCCATAAAATCAACTTTCAGGCCTTTTACCCCGTTCTCCTGCAACCACTTCATTTCCTTTTTGCGGGTAATAGCTCGGTGCATTTTATTACGCGGCGTCATCGGGGCGTCATTGGCAACGCCGTTGGAGTTATACCACAAGAAAACATCCACGTTTTTGCTCCTGGCGTACTTAATCAGTTCTTCCATCCTGTCGTACCCAATATTCTGATCCCAAAGCGCATCAATTAGAATGTATTCATAACCCATTTCAGAAGCAAAATCTATGTAAGTCACCTGGCCGTCATAATTCATACTTCCATCCTGC
Organism: Salinimicrobium sp. WS361; assembly: GCF_050750585.1. Classification (NCBI taxonomy): domain Bacteria; kingdom Pseudomonadati; phylum Bacteroidota; class Flavobacteriia; order Flavobacteriales; family Flavobacteriaceae; genus Salinimicrobium; species Salinimicrobium sp. WS361. The sequence goes on along the minus strand of NZ_JBOJLM010000003.1, from coordinate 76,871 downwards.
CACATAATCCAGCTCCATACACCGCGCCCGAAATTATAATCCCGGGAAGCTTCGTAAAGCGGCTCCACCACATCAAAAGGAATGGTGGTTTCTACAATAGGCTTTAAACTTTCACCAATTGTGATAGTCCGCCATGGAGAACTAAACGGAAGGGAAATAGCCGCACCAGTACTTCCAAAATCATTATTTTCAGTACTGTCGGGAAAAGCGATCGTATATTCCCCTTCAGCATTTGGATCGCTGAGATGAGCGCCCACGTAAGTGCCGTCAACCCCAGTTTCAGAAAGTAGAACCCAGTGATCTTCGGTTTTAAATAAACCCGGAAAAGTATATCCGAGATTATTTCCAGAGGCTTTGGTAATCTCCTGTTCTAAATAATAACCCTCTTCATAACTCGGTTTGGTACGCTGAAAACCTACCATAGATTTAGACTGAGGCGTAAGAAAACTTTTTGCCGTAGCTGGAAAATTAAATCCTGTAAATTCTTTCGTCACCACGTGAGCTATGGTATCGCTGTATTTATGAAGATGATATCTAAAAGCGATATCATTATTACTTACCCGAAAAATTACATCCATTTTTTGCCCTTTTTGAGTGGTAAAAGTGGAGGTTAGTTCCTGTGCTTTATAACTGATCTCTGAATCTTTAAGCTTTTTCGATTCATAACTCTTTTCTACGGAAGTAGTTTTACTCCCTTCAAAACTTAAACCTTCAGAATAATCTGAAATATTCGTTTTTAGTCCCAAACGGGATTTTTCTAGCACTACTTCGCTATTATAGAAAACCGAATAGCTGGGTTTTCCCGATTCCAGGAATACTTCTAATTTCAGAGCTTCATCGGGACTCTTGATGGAAGCTTCCTGTGCCACCATAAATGGAAAAATGCCCAACAGGCAGATAAGTAAAAAGAATTGTTTCATTTCTAATTTTAATATGAAAGGTAATAGGCATTTAAAAAAGCAGATAACTCATTAAGTGTGAATTTCACATTACTAGTAAATAAATTAAAGTTTTTTAAAAAAAGCAAATTTATTTTCACACATTATTAACTTTGGAATTAAATAGTAATAAATCAGCATCAAAGATAGTTTTGAGATTCAGCACTCTCCTGCTTCTTTTATTCTAAGAGTTTATATAGTTTCTTAAATTGCCGCTTTAAATCTTATTTATGATCCATAATTACAATTCAGAAGACAAAGTATTGCTTGCAGTCGATTGTATCATATTTGGTTTTGATGAAGAGGAGCTTAAAATCCTTTTAGTAAAGAGAGATTTTGAACCTGAAAGAGGTAAATGGTCCCTGATGGGCGGATTTTTAAAAAGAAATGAGGACCTTGATCAGGCCGCAAAAAGGATTCTCTACCATCTTACAGGGATCAACAATGTCTACATGGAGCAACTCTACAATTTTAGCAAAGTAGATCGTGACCCTGTAGAAAGAACGCTTTCTGTTGCCTATTACGCCCTTATAAATATAGCGGAACATAAACAGGAAATAACCAAAAACTATTCAGCTAAATGGTTTAGTTTTTCGGAAGCACCAAACCTAATATTTGATCATGACCGAATGGTGCAACATGCCATACACCGCCTGCGCTACAGAACATCTAACAAACCCATTGGATTTGAACTCCTTCCGGAAAAATTCACCATGCGTCAACTGCAAAAGTTATATGAGACTATTCTAAACGAAGAATTGGATAAAAGAAACTTTATAAATAAAATAAACGCTCTGGATATTTTGCTGAAGTTGGACGAAAAAGACAAGACGTCTTCCAGAAAAGGTTCTTTTCTTTACATGTTTAATGAGGAAAAATACCGGAAAAAACTGGAAGATGGATTTTCATTTAAATTGTAGCCCTTAGCTTAGACAGTTAATTTCACATCTTGAAAATTCCAGGAGTAGCACCTAAAACTTTAAAATTCGTAAAGTAGAGAATTTTTCCAGCCTCTTAATATTCATTTTCAGCACCTGTATTGTCTCAACTTTACACATTAATAATTTTTCTAACTGCTTTTCTTACCATATCTATCCCTGATTACCTTCAGGCAACAACTGCGGAATTGAAATAGCATCTACTATTGATTAATTCAAAATTATCTTTCAAAAATGCCATTTTTGAAAGGTTTTTTATCAGAAAGGTTTATTTTGGTGCAGATTTGATATCTGCCCAAGTGAAATATTATGTAATCATCTTTTTTATTTTCCTGCTCCTCCCCCTCCAGGCACAGGAAAGATCCGTGGTACAGGGAATTGTGAAAAACAATGATTCGCTGCTTAAAAATGTGCATATCAACAATGTTTCTTCAGGAAAACTTTCTGTTTCGGGGGAAAAGGGTTTGTTTCAGCTAAAGATGAAAACCGGTGATACACTGGTGATGTCTCATGTAGGAATGAATGATCTCATTAGCTTCATAAAAGCTGATGACCTTCAGAAGTCACCATTGTACTTTCGGATGATTGAAAACTCTCAGGAATTAGGAGAAGTAGTAATAGATGAAAATTCAGAAATTAATGTGGTAAGCCTGGGAATCATTCCGAAGAAAATAGAAAAGCTCTCCATGAACGAGCGGAGATTGGAAACAGCCGGGGATTTTAAATTTATTCACCTCCTGAGCCTACTGGGAGGTTCGTTAGAGATCGACCCTATTCTAAATGCCATTAACGGCCGTACAAAAAAGCTGAAGAGAAATATTAAGATTGAAAAAGAACAGCGAAATATCGCATTTTTGGAGACTCATCACAAACCTTATATGCTGGAGACAATGCAATTAACCAGCGGAGAAGCCGCCTTGCTCATCGATTTTGCACTGGAAAGAAAAGAACTACAAGCTTTGCTGGAAGAAAAAAATGATGCTGCCATAAAACTTTTTCTTCACGATTGTTGGTTTCACTTGAGCAAACGAATGGAGTCATCTAAATAGCATTTTCCAACAACTATTAAAATTGCTGTTAAACATGGCTAATAGCTGCACTTTTATTGCATTTTTCTAATAAATTTAAGACCAGCGATTCACTACCTGAATAATTTTCTTTCATTTGCTATGCGTGCATAATAAAATTTTCTTAACTTTGAAATTGTATGAAAGAAAAAACCATTGATTACGTTCTTCGCGCGACCTGGATTGCTATTGCTAAAATGTACAATGAAGAGGCCGGAAAAGAAGGAAGTACAATGGCTACAGGCTTTGCTCTTTTGAGTATAGATCCCGAGGAGGGCACCCCTTCTACCTCCCTGGGCCCAAAAATGGGAATGGAAGCCACCAGTTTGTCGCGAACTCTTAGAACCATGGAGGATAAAGGTCTCATAAAACGGAAGAAAAATCCGGTAGACGGGCGTAGTGTCTTAATTTACCTCACCGATTTTGGAAAGGAGATGCGCGATTACTCTAAGAAAGTGGTACTTACTTTTGACCAGGCGGTAAGAAATGAAATCCCTCAAGAAGATCTCGATAAGTTTATTGAGGTAGCTTCAAAGATCATGGATCTTATTGCCACGCGTAAAATTTACAATGAATAATAAAAAATCGTTCAGGCGATTATCAAAATAAATAACAACATGAAAAGACGAATCAACAAAGTTGCAATTATAGGTTCGGGAATTATGGGGAGTGGAATTGCCTGCCATTTCGCCAACATTGGCGTAGAGGTGCTACTACTGGATATTGTTCCCCGGGAACTGACCGAAAAAGAAAAAAAGCAGGGTCTTACCCTGGAAGACAAACAGGTGAGGAACCGTATTGTGAACACAGCATTGCAGGATGCTTTAAAATCCAAGCCCTCTCCTATATATCATAAAGACTTTGCCAATCGTATTAAAACCGGAAACCTGGAAGATGATATCTCGAAGGTATCGGAAGTTGACTGGATCATGGAGGTTGTTGTGGAGCGCCTGGATATTAAAAAGCAGGTTTTTGACAATCTTGAAAAGCACCGCAAACCGGGAACATTGATTACCTCCAATACTTCAGGAATCCCAATTCAGCAAATGAATGAGGGCCGAAGTGAAGACTTTCAGAAGCATTTCTGCGGAACACACTTCTTTAATCCGCCGCGATATTTAAGACTATTTGAAATTATTCCGGGGCCAGATACTTCCGAAGAAGTTTTGGAATTCCTGAATGAGTACGGTGAGAAATTCCTCGGAAAAACTTCGGTAGTCGCAAAAGACACTCCGGCGTTTATTGGGAACAGGATTGGTACTTACAGTATCATGAGTCTTTTCCACATGGTGAAGGAGCTAGACCTTACTATTGAAGAAGTTGATAAACTCACAGGTCCTGTTATAGGAAGACAAAAATCTGCCACTTTTAGAACTGTAGACCTTGTAGGACTTGACACGCTTAAACATGTTGCTGAAGGCCTGCACAAAGGAGTACCTACAGATGAAGAGCACGATCTTTTCGCAATGCCAGACTATATTAACACCATGGTCGAGAATGAGTGGTTTGGAAGCAAAAGCGGACAGGGTTTCTATAAAAAGATCAAGAACAAAGACGGTTCGAGTGAAATTCAGTCACTTGACCTTAACACACTTGAGTACCGGGCGCAAAAAAAGGCAAATTTTGCTACTCTTGAATTAACGAAAACGATTGATAATGTAGCTGAAAGGTTTAAAGTTCTGGTTAATGGTAAAGACAAAGCCGGGGAGTTCTACAGAAAGAATTTCGCTGCTATTTTCGCATATGCCTCTAAAAGAATTCCTGAAATTACCGATGAACTATACAAAATAGATGACGCTATGAAAGCCGGTTATGGCTGGGAACATGGTCCGTTTGAAATTTGGGATGCCATAGGTGTTGAAAAAGGTATTGAAATTATGAAAGCTGAAGGCAGGGAGCCTGCAGCCTGGGTAAACGAAATGCTTGAAAAAGAAAATCAAGGCTTCTATACCGTTAAGAATGGCAACACCTGGTATTACGATATTCCTGCCAAAGAATACAGGAAGATTCCAGGGCAGGATGCATTTATTATTCTCGATAACATCAGGGAATCCAAAAAAGTATTCAGCAACAGCGGAGTTGTAGTTGAAGATCTTGGCGACGGAATCCTAAATGTGGAATTCCGAAGTAAGATGAACTCGATTGGCGGCGATGTTCTTGACGGACTCAATAAAGCCATTGATCTTGCTGAAAAAGAATACCAGGGATTGGTTGTAGCCAACACCGGAAAAAACTTTTCTGTAGGAGCCAATATCGGAATGATCTTCATGATGGCTGTGGAGCAGGAATATGATGAGCTAAATATGGCTATAAAATATTTCCAGGACACTATGATGAGAATGCGCTACTCCTCTATTCCAACAGTTGCAGCGCCACACGCCATGACTTTGGGTGGTGGATGTGAACTTTCATTACACGCAGATAAAGTTGTCGCTGCAGCCGAAACATACATCGGACTTGTAGAATTTGGAGTTGGGGTAATTCCCGGTGGTGGAGGTTCTAAGGAAATGACCTTGCGTGCTGCCGATACCTTCCAAAAAGATGATGTGGAGTTGAACCGACTTCGGGAACATTTTCTCACCATTGGAATGGCAAAGGTTTCCACCTCAGCTTATGAGGCTTACGACCTGAATATTCTTCAGAAAGGAAAAGACATTGTGGTAATTAACCCCGATCGCCAGCTGGCAATTGCTAAAAAGCATGCGCTACTCATGGCAGAGAATGGTTATACCAAGCCTATTATGAGAAAAGATATTAAGGTATTAGGTAAACAAGCACTGGGTGCCTTCTTAGTAGGTACAGACCAGATGTACGCCGGTAAATACATTAGCGAACATGACAAGAAGATCGCCAACAAACTGGCTTACGTAATGGCCGGAGGTGACCTTTCTGAAAACTCTTATGTGAGTGAACAATACCTGCTCGATTTAGAAAGAGAAGCATTCCTTTCTTTAACAGGAGAAAGAAAAACCCTGGAGAGATTGCAGCATATGTTGCAGAAAGGCAAGCCATTAAGAAACTAATAGTATAGTGTATAATGTAGATTGTATACTGTAAAACTGAAAAGATTATGAATTATTTCAAGGAATTAAAAGTTTGGCAAAAAGCAATTGATCTGGTAACGGAAACCTATTTAAAGAGCGCTAATTTTCCAAAAGAGGAACTATATGGGCTTACTTCGCAAATAAGAAGGTCTGCAGTATCTATTCCTTCAAATATTGCCGAAGGTTGTGGAAGGAAAACTAATAAAGACTTTGCTAACTTTCTTGGAATCGCCTTAGGATCGGTATTTGAATTCGAAACTCAGTTGATCATTTGCAGAAACTTAAAGTTAATTCCGGAGCAAGATTTCGAAGACCTTGAAAAGGAAGTTCATCATATTCAGAACATGATAATTAAACTACAATCTACATTGTAACTACAAAATAAGACAATATACATTATACAAAATACAATATACAATGAATAGAACAGCTTACATCGTAAAAGGATACCGAACTGCAGTGGGAAAAGCGCCGCGGGGGGTATTCCGATTTAAAAGGCCAGATGAATTAGCGGCAGAAACTATCCAGTTTATGATGGATAAGCTGCCCGAATTTGATAAAAAACGCATCGATGACGTGATCGTTGGTAATGCTATGCCCGAAGCCGAACAGGGGCTTAACGTAGGGCGTTTTATTTCCCTCATGGGATTAAACACAGAAGACGTTCCCGGGATGACCGTTAACCGGTATTGTGCTTCAGGTCTCGAAACCATTGTTATTGCAACAGCCAAGATCCAGAGCGGAATGGCTAATTGCATTATTGCAGGTGGTGCAGAGAGCATGAGCTATATCCCAATGGGAGGTTATAAACCAGTCCCCGATTATAAACTGGCAAAAGCCGGAAAAGAAGATTATTACTGGGGAATGGGATTAACTGCGGAAGCAGTTGCTCAAAAATATAAGGTTTCAAGGGAAGACCAGGATGAGTTCGCCTACAACTCTCACCAGAAGTCTCTAAAAGCCCAAAAAGAAGACCGTTTCCAGGACCAGATCGTTCCCATCACAGTAGATCAAACTTATGTGGATGAAAACGGAAAAAAACAAACCAAATCTTATACCGTCAATAAAGACGAAGGACCAAGAGCCGATACATCAAAAGAAGTTTTAGGCAAACTAAGACCTGTTTTTGAAGAAGGTGGAAGTGTGACAGCAGGTAACTCTTCTCAAATGAGCGATGGTGCTGCTTTCGTCATGGTAATGAGCGAAGAAATGGTGAAAGAACTAAACCTGGAGCCCGTTGCAAGACTTGTTAGCTATTCGGCTGTTGGGGTTGAACCAAGAATTATGGGAATTGGGCCTGTACATGCCATTCCTAAAGCTGTTAAACAAGCAGGGATCCAGCTAAATGATCTTGAGTTGATCGAGCTTAACGAAGCCTTTGCATCTCAGTCTTTAGCAGTAATTCGTGAACTAGGACTGGATATGGACCGCATGAACCCTAATGGAGGCGCTATTTCAATGGGCCACCCGCTGGGATGTACAGGAGCCAAACTATCAGTGCAGTTGTTCGATGAAATGCGCAAACGTGACCTGAAGAATAAATACGGAATGGTAACCATGTGCGTAGGTACAGGACAGGGAGCTGCGGGAGTTTTTGAATTTCTTTCTTAAGAGATTTGAGATATGAGATCTGAGATTTCAGATATTAAAGAAGAATAAAAAATCATAAGCTTGGGAAGGTTCTAAAATCTAATATCTCAAGTCTAATATCTATAAAAAATGAGCACACAAACAGATAGCAACAAAAAAGACCTTCTTCGCGGGGGGCAGTTTCTGGTAAAGGAAACAAAAGCAGAGGATATTTTTACTCCCGAAGATTTTTCGGATGAGCAAAAAATGATGCGCGAATCGGTACAGGAATTCGTGAATCGGGAAGTAATGCCGAAGAGAGAAGAATTCGAAAAGAAGAATTACGACCTCACAAAAGAGTTAATGCAAAAGGCCGGTGAAATGGGCTTTTTGGGAGTTTCGGTGCCCGAAGAGTACGATGGCCTGGGAATGGGATTTGTCACTACCATGCTGGTAGTGGATTATATTTCGGGAGCTACGGGATCATTTTCGACTGCTTTTGGAGCCCATTCGGGGATTGGAACACTTCCAATTACCCTATATGGTAATGAGGAACAAAAGAAAAAATATCTTCCGAAGCTCGCTACTGGAGAATGGTTTGGAGCTTATGCCTTGACAGAGCCGGGAGCTGGTAGTGATGCAAATTCAGGAAAGACAAAAGCAGTTCTTTCTGAAGACGGAAAATATTATAGCATTACAGGTCAAAAAATGTGGATCTCCAATGCCGGATTCTGCAATATGATGATCGTCTTCGCCCGAATTGAAGATGACAAAAATATCACCGGATTCATAGTTGAATACGATCCGGAAAACCCAAATGGTATTTCTCTTGGGGAAGAGGAAAAGAAACTTGGTATCCACTCCTCCTCCACCCGTCAGGTATTCTTCAACGAGACGAAAGTGCCTGCAGAGAATATGCTTTCAGAAAGAGGAAATGGCTTCAAAATTGCCATGAACGCCCTTAACGTGGGCCGTATCAAACTTGCAGGAGCCTGTCTTGACGCCCAGAGAAGATCTATTGATGCTTCAGTAAAATATGCAAATGACCGCGTGCAGTTTAAAACTCCAATCTCCCAGTTTGGTGCGATACAGTCTAAACTTGCAGAGATGGCAACTTCAGCTTACGCAGGGGAATCGGCTTCATATCGTGCTGCAAAAGATATTGAAGACAGGATTTCTATCCGTCAGGAAGAAGGAAATTCCCACCAGGAAGCCGAATTGAAAGGGGTTGAAGAATACGCTATTGAATGTTCTATTCTTAAAGTGGCAGCTTCAGAAGATCTTCAGAATTGTACCGATGAAGGTATCCAGATCTTTGGGGGAATGGGCTTCTCGGCCGATGCTCCTATGGAATCTGCCTGGAGAGATGCACGTATCACCCGTATTTATGAGGGTACAAACGAGATTAACCGAATGCTTTGCGTAGGGATGCTCGTAAAGAAAGCTATGAAAGGCCATGTTGATCTTTTAGGGCCTGCTACCAAAGTTGGAGAAGAACTCACTGGAATTCCCTCTTTTGACAAACCTGATTTTTCTGAACTTTTTGCTGAAGAGAAAGAAATGGTCAAAAAGTTGAAAAAGGTATTCCTGATGGTTGCCGGTAGTGCAGTTCAAAAATTTGGACCTCAGCTGGAAGATCACCAGCAGTTGTTATTGGCTTCTGCCGATATTTTAATAGAGATCTACATGGCTGAATCCACGATCTTGAGAACTGAAAAAAATGTGAACCGCTTTGGTGCCGATACTCAAAAAGAGCAAATTGCGATGGCAAAATTGTACCTGTACCACGCTGTTGACATTATTAATCAAAAAGCCAAAGAAGGAATTGTTTCTTTTGCTGAAGGTGATGAACAAAGAATGATGTTGATGGGACTAAAAAGATTTACAAAATATGAAAATCAGCCAAACGTTGTAGAATTGCGTAAGGTGATTGCCGATAAAGTAATTGGAGAGAATAAATATCCTTTCTAAATTAAATCTGCATCAATTAAATCTGCATCAATTAAATCTGATCAAGGTCGCCAATGGCGGCCTTTTTCTTTTGTTATTTCTTTAACAGGTTATTTCCTCTTCATTTTATAGCTTGAAAAGAAAGGAAAAAAAATCCTATGGGAGACACAACAAGGAATATCCTCATCTTTTTAGGTGCTTTACTGGTTCTTTATTTCCTGGTGCACTTTCTACTGAAGAAACTTGGAAAAGACCCTGGTAATATTCTACCTCACAATATTGCAAGTCGCCTGAAGATTCCCATGATCGTTCTCTTTCTTGCAGTTGCAATCCAGGCAGGGCTTATAAACAGGGAAATTATAACAGATAAAAACCAGATAGACTTATTCCAGCAAATAAGGTCTATCCTGCTTATTTTCAGTTTCACCTGGTTCATTGTAGTTGCTATAAGAATTGCCAAAAATCAATTTTTAAAACAATTTGATGTCAATACGGCCAATAATCTTCGTGCCCGTAAATTTTACACCCAGTTCAACATAATAGAAAGGATAGCCATCTTTGTTGTTGTTCTTTTTGCCCTTGGTATAGCTCTCCTCACTTTTGATGGGGTAGAGGAAATTGGGGTGAGTATTCTAACTTCTGCAGGGATAGCAGGGATTGTTCTGGGGCTTTCTGCTCAAAAAGTGTTTGGAACCATATTCGCCGGAATTCAAATAGCCATAGCTCAACCTATACGTATTGATGATGTTGTTATCGTGGAAGGGGAATGGGGGCGTATTGAGGAGATCAAACTCACTTATGTGGTTGTACAAATTTGGGACAAACGCCGGCTGGTATTACCTACCACCTACTTCATTGAAAAACCCTTTCAAAACTGGACCCGTAATTCATCTGATATCCTGGGAACTGTCTATATTTATACCGATTTTGATCTTCCTATTGACAAGTTAAGAGAGGAACAGACACGGCTTTTAAATGCAACCGATCTTTGGGATCGAAAAGTCGATGTGATTCAGGTGACAGATCTTACTGAAAAAACCATGGAACTAAGGGCATTAATGAGTGCAAAGGATGCTCCTACCGCCTGGGACCTACGGGTGTATGCCAGGGAAAATCTCCTGAAGTTTATTCAGGAAAACTTCCCCGACAGTCTGCCGCGTACACGTCTTGAAGTTAAAGAAGAGCGTCCTCGTCAAGAAGGGCCTTCAAATTTGCCTCAGAAGTAATATTCTGAGAAAAATTCATTGCCGTCTCAATCAACGCCAGGTGTGAATATGCCTGCGGAAAATTACCTAAAAGACGCTTGGTTTTAAAATCAAGGTCTTCACTAAACAACCCAAGATGGTTACTGTAAGAAAGCAATTGATCAAACATTTTCATTGCCTTTTCCTTTTCTCCAATTTTGTAAAGGCTGTTTATAAACCAGAAAGTACAAATAGTAAAGGATGACGATGGGGTACCAAAATCATCTTTGTTCTTGTACCTGAATAAAAGTCCGTTATAGCTAAGTTCTCTTTCAGTAGCTTTTACTGTGCTTATGTAGCGTGGATCTTTAGCTTTTATAAATCCGTAGTTCTCCATTAACAAGGTAGAAGCATCTAAGTCTTTAGAACCATAAGATTGGGTATAAGCCTGCACCTCCTCGTTCCATCCACGGTGATAAATATCATCATAGATCTCCTGTCTAAGGTCTTTCCACTTTTGGTCATTTATCCCATTTCTAAGGATTTCCCCAATTTTTACTGCCCTGTCTACTGCTACCCAACACAGCAATTTGGAGAAGGTAAAATGCCGCTCTTCGGTCCTGAATTCCCAAATACCCTTGTCGGGTTGTTTCCAATGCTCCTCCACAATACGCACAATACCTCTCACAATGGTCCACAACTCTTCGCTGTTCTCCAGAGTAGTCTCAAATCTCAAAAACTGCTGATAAATGACTTCCATTAAAATCCCGTAGATATCATTCTGCTTTTGAATATAAGCTGCATTTCCCACCCGTACTGGCTTAGAGCCTTCATATCCTTCAAGGTGATCAAGAATATGTTCGGTCAATTCCTTTTCGCCATTGATGCCGTACATAATTTGCAGCTTTTCATTCTTATTAGGAATAAGGTCGATGATAAACTGAAGGAAACTTTCTGCCGATTCCCGGTGGCCCAGGCTTGTCATAACCTTTATAACCATAGAGGCATCCCGAATCCAGCAGAAACGGTAATCCCAGTTACGCACTTCCCCGATAGTTTCAGGCAAAGAAGTTGTCACAGCGGCAAGCACTGCCCCGGTTTTTTGATAGCTCATAGCCTTTAAAACAAGAGCACTGCGATTTACAGCTTCGTCGTAGAAAGGAAATTTGGTGGTAGATTCACTCCAGTTCATCCAATACGTCTTGGTGCGCTGGAATTTCAAATACGCCCTTTCCAGGTTCTGTTCCCTCAGTTTTTCATGATATCCCAATAAGAAATAGGCATGATCTTCAAGAGTGATTTCCTCGGCATGCAAAACCTTATCAAGGTCGAGACTCGTGTAGAGATAAAGGGAGTCGTAAGTGCCCTTTTTGGTGAAACTTTTAAGGTAATAACGGTGGTTCTCGGTAAAGGTTTCCTCCCGGGCATAATTAAGCCGGGGCTGGTAATGCACTTTAACCCTGGGTTTTCCCTTGAGAAGGTGAATATACCTCACCACATCTGGTGGCGTGTAAAAATCTCCGTCGTCTTCCCTGTACCGGGGCATAAAATCGATCACCTCAAACGCTGCAGCTTCCGAAGTAAAAGTAGTACATAGAATATTCGTTTTCCGAAGGTACTTTTGAGTTACAGTATAATCGGGCGACACTTCAAAAGAGAAATGGCCGCCTTTATTCTTGTCGAGCAATTTTGCAAAAACCGAAGCCGAATTAAAGTTGGGCAAACAACACCATTCCAGAGAACCCGATTTCGATATTAATGCGGCACTTTTACAATTGCCTATCAATCCATAATCCAGTGTATCCATTTAGTCTTAAAGTTCTTTTAAAAAGGTAGGGCACTTATTTTAAATTTCGGAAATTTAAGCAAAATGAATAAGATAGAACCCGCTTAAAATTTACTATGGGCAAAACAATAATTATCTCTAATCGCCTACCCTTACAAATAAATATTACCGAAGATGAAAAATTAGAAGTTACACCCAGCGTTGGTGGGCTTGCAACGGGACTTAAGAGTTTTCACCAGGAGGGAGACAGTATATGGATTGGTTGGACCGGACTGGCTGCGGAAGATATTCCGGAAGGTTTAGAAGAAGAAGTAAAATCTGAAGCCAGGAAACAAGCCTGTGTGCCTGTTTCTTTGACTACCGAGGAAATTGAAAAATTTTACTACGGCTTTAGTAACCGCACTATTTGGCCCCTGTTCCATTATTTTATGGAATATACAGAGTTTCAGCCCGAACACTGGGAAGCTTATAAACAAGTGAATGAAAAATATGCCGAAGCTGTTGTTGAACACCTGGATGATGATGATGTAGTGTGGGTGCATGATTACCAGCTCCTGTTGCTACCCGAATACATCAGAAAAAAGAATCCGAAGGTTACCATAGGCTTCTTTAATCATATCCCCTTCCCTTCTTCTGAAGTATTTCGCACCCTGCCCTGGAGGGAAGAAGTGCTGAAAGGAATGCTGGGCGCCGATCTTATAGGTTTTCATACCTACGATTATGAAAGGCACTTTTTGCGCTCTGTAAACCGTATACTTAGGTATGACATCAACTTCAATAGTGTAAATATTGGAAGCCGCATCGTACGGTCAGATTCATTTCCTATGGGTATTGATTATAAGAAGTTCCGCACGGCAGCAAAAGAACATTTTAATCAGCCGCGAAGTGAGAATTCAGATATTCAGAAAAAGCTGGACTACCACAAATACGTAACCCGCAACACCAAGCTTATCCTTTCTATAGACCGCCTCGATTACACCAAGGGTATAGCCAACAGGATAAGAGCCTTTGGTTATTTTCTTGAAAAGTATCCAGAATACCAGGAAAAGGTTAGACTTATCATGCTGGCGGTACCTTCACGTACCAATGTACCGCAATACCAGCTTTTAAAGAGGGAAATTGACGAACTGGTAGGCCGCATCAATGGAAAATTTGCTACTATCAACTGGACGCCTATATGGTACTTTTATCGTTCTATGCCCTTTGAAAATCTTATAGATCTTTATACATCCAGTGATGTTGCGCTTATTACCCCAACCCGTGACGGGATGAACCTGGTGGCAAAAGAATATATCGCCACAAGAACAGACCAAACCGGAGTTCTTATTTTAAGTGAAATGGCGGGGGCAGCGCATGAACTCAATGAGGCACTTATCATCAACCCGAATAATTTTGAACAGATTGTAGATACCATTAAAATGGCTCTCGAAATGCCCGAAGAAGAGCAGGTGCGCCGCAACAAGATTCTGCAGAAGAGACTTAAGAGATATAACGTAGAAAAATGGGCCAAAGATTTTATGAAAAGCCTGAAAGAAACCAGAAGTTCCAGAAAAGCTTTTAAGGCAATACAGCTTTCAGAGAACGTAAAAAAAGACCTTTTTGACAAGTATAGTGCAGCCCAGCGCCGTATTTTGTTCCTCGATTATGACGGAACTCTTCGGAAATTTGTCGATAAACCCGAAGAAGCCATGCCCGACCCTGAGCTGCTCGAGTTGATTACCCGCCTTGGAGAACAAAAAAACACCCGTGTAGTTCTAATAAGCGGAAGAGATAAAGAAACCCTGGGAACCTGGTGGAAAAATGTTCCTATAGAATTAATTTCTGAACACGGGGTATGGAACCGGCCGGTAAACGAAAAGTGGCAACTCACCGAGAACCTCAACAATAACTGGATGGCTTCGGTAAGGCCGGTGTTGGAAACTTATGTAGACCGCACCCCCGGAACTTTTATTGAGGAAAAGAACTTCTCTCTTGCCTGGCATTACAGAAAAGCAAATCCCGAACTGGGCGAAGTTAGGGCAAATGAACTATCTGCCGTTCTTAAAGACATGATTGCAAATCATGGCCTTACAGTACTACAGGGGAATAAAGTACTTGAAATAAAGAACAGCGGTGTCAATAAAGGCAAGGCAGCCAACAAGCTACTGGTAGAAAAATACGATTTCATATTTGCCATAGGAGATGACTGGACAGACGAGTACCTGTTCACCGAACTCCCCGATCAAACAGTAAGCGTGAAAGTAGGACGAAACAAAACTGAAGCAAAATACTATATTGAAGATGTAGATGAAGTACGGGAACTCCTGGAGCAGTTTGTGAGCCTAACACATTAAAAAAGCTCACTTTTTTTGTTAATAATGAGCAAAAATTGTTATTTAATTTAAATCAACCTTAACTGTACGATTTACTGCAAATCACCTTTATACACTATCTTAGTAGTTGGATATAACACCATTATCAATTTAGAAAAAACTCAACATGAAAACAGGAAAAATTTTAGCAGGCATACTATCAGGAGCCGCAGTTGGTGCCATAGCAGCTTTATTATTTGCACCAAAAAAAGGATCTGAAACCCGTAAAGATATTGCTGACAGAGGTAACGAATATCTTTATGGAGCAAAAAGCAAATACAACGATCTCAGCGATAATCTTTCCCACAGGTATGATTCAGTAAAATCAAAATTAAAAGGAAAGCAGGAAAAGCTTGAGGCAGAAATGAATGGAGACGACAAGATCATCTACTAAGTTTTTCTTAGCACCACTAAGAGGTTGCTTTAAATGCTATAAAAAGTTTGTCTAAAATTGTTTACATATCTCTATAGATCTGTTTATCAGAAAAGGGATACAAACCAAGTTTAGATCAACGAAAAAGTGGCTTTTAAAACAGCCTCTTTTTTTTTGCGCTATTTTCACTATTTTGCCTTTTAGAAATTTAAAAATTATGTTCAAAAATGCCATTTTTGCCACCTTACTATTTTGCGGTTTATCCACTTATGCTCAAAAAGTAGCCCCGCCACAGGTAGATCTTCGAATCTATGATATCATTGAAGAAGTTTCGGCTAATGAAATTGAGGCCGATATTAGGCGCCTCGCAGGTTTTGGCACCCGGAACACCTTTAGTGACACCGTTTCCAATACCCGCGGTATAGGTGCTGCCCGCCGATTCATAAAATCTGATTTTGAAGAAATTTCCAGAAACTGTAATGACTGTCTTGATGTATTTTATCAAAAAGATTTTGTCACCAAAGAAGGAAATGACCGCGTTCCAAAAGATGCATGGGTGGTAAATGTTGTGGCGGTGCAAAAAGGTTCCAAGTATCCCAATCGGTATATTATCATGAGTGGTGATATAGA
Organism: Salinimicrobium sp. WS361; assembly: GCF_050750585.1. NCBI lineage: Bacteria > Pseudomonadati > Bacteroidota > Flavobacteriia > Flavobacteriales > Flavobacteriaceae > Salinimicrobium > Salinimicrobium sp. WS361. The sequence continues at coordinate 61,041 of NZ_JBOJLM010000003.1, read as the reverse complement.
TTCCCGCGCCAGCAATACGATGGATTTTACCACAGATGCTCCCGGCGCCAATGACAACGCCAGCGGAATGGCAGGGGTGATGGAAGCGGCCCGTGTACTTTCAAAATACAACTTTGACAACAGCATTATCTATTTAGGCTTATCGGGAGAAGAACAGGGGCTTTTTGGCGGCCGCGGATTTGCAAAAATGGCAAAAGATAAAGGCTGGGAAATCATTGGAGTGCTTAACAATGACATGATAGGTAACATTGAAGGAGTAGACGGCGTTATTGACAATCGCACTTTCAGGATCTTTTCTGAACCCGTGCCTCCTACCGAAACCGAACGAGAGCGGAATATGAGGAGGTTCTATGGCGGTGAAGTAGATGGTATTTCCCGTCAACTGGCAAGGTATGTACACCGCACTACCCAAACCTATATGCCCGAAATGAACCCCATGATGGTCTACAGGCTGGATAGGTTTGGCCGTGGCGGGCACCACCGTCCTTTTAACGATCTTGGTTTCCCCGGAATCAGAATAATGGAAGCCCACGAGAATTACACGCAGCAACACCAGGATATACGTACCGAAAATGGCATTGAATATGGAGATGTTATTGAGCACGTAAACTTTGATTATGCTGCCAAACTCACTGCAGTAAATGCAATTACCATGGCCAGCCTTGCCTGGGCACCTCCTGCCCCAAAAAAGGTAGCTATTGGTGGGATTGTTGAACCTTCAGCAAAATTAAAATGGGAAAAAGTAGCGGGAGACAATGTTGCCGGCTACAAGGTTTACTGGAGAGACACTACTGCGCCACAGTGGGAGCATTCAAGATTTGTGGGTGATGTAGACAATTTTACTCTTAAAGGCATTGTGATTGACAACTTCTTCTTTGGCGTCTCAACAGTGGGAAAAAACGGAAATGAAAGCGTGGTGGTATTTCCATCGGCTACTTTCTGATAAAAAATAATGCTCTAAAATGTCATTTTTGAGTAGGGATCACACGATCCCTATTTTTTTTGAATGTGCAATGGCTTTTCCGCTATCGGTAAAATAGCAGGTAGCCACTCCCAAATCTTCAATGTTTTCCAGGACTTCTTTCACCTTTGATTTTTGTTTTTTTGAAGTTTGCCGAATATAAATGGCCCTAATGTTCATAGGAAACATTTTGGTGACCCGCTCATAAAGATGAGGGTCCTGCTGGGAATCATCTCCCATTAGCACATACTGAAGCTGAGGATAAAAGGAAATAATGTCTTTTATCTTAATGAATTTATGGTCGTGCCCGCCCCTTCCGGTAAATAGAAAATCCCCTAGACCGGTTTTGATACTCTTTAGTTTAATGACGGCTTTTGGCAGGCCATGTTTCCGGGCAAACTGCAGAATGAATTCGTAGAGGTTCCATTCACTGCTCGAAACATAGAAAAAAGAGTTGAACTGCCCTTCCTCCTGCCCTGCACGGCTCAAAGCCCGGTAATGTGGCACCACATCATCAAAAACTTCCCTGTTATCAATATTCTGGGTAAGAATTACATAGAGTTTCTTGAAAAAATTCTGGGTATGGGAAATCAGAAAAGTATCATCAATATCCGATATAATTCCCAGTTTACTTTTGAAAGGCTTCAGCAGCTCCCCCCGCTCAACCACTCCTTTTTCCCCTATTTTACAGGAAACAGAATACTCATGCCAGCCGCTCTCTAAAAATTTATTATACGGAAGGTTAAACCTGAAGTAACCGTCATCTGTAGTTTTGGTAACAACTTCCAGCTCTTTAAAATTCAACTGGATAGTGGCATTTTTGATGGGGCTGATGGTAAACATTTTATAAACAGATTTTGCATGTCTGTAACCCCTGCGGTCTATTTCATATTTATCTGGTGCCCACGATTTAAAAACATGGCCGAAGACTACCAATTCCTGATCATTTACATAGCCGCGATAAAGCTTTATGTCTAGCTTCATATTACATTATTTTTAACTGCCATTCCTTCCCAAATTACTTATTTTTGAGCACAAGCTCAATAAAATGGCCGAATTTAGCAGGGTTTTAATGGTTGTTAATCCTATTTCGGGAGGAAAAGACAAATCTGACATTGTTGAAGAAGTAGAAAAGCAGGTGTCGGAGAGAAATCTTAAACTCGAAACTTATTATACCTCCGGAAAAGGGGATAAAGAAGCTTTATTTTCTGTCATTGAAGAGTACGACCCTCAGCGTATAATATCGGTAGGAGGTGATGGTACGATTAAATTGATTGCAGAGCTACTTACTGATGATTCCATTCCCATTGGGATCTTTCCTGCCGGTTCTGCTAACGGGCTTGCCGAAAACCTCAACCTGGACAGGAATAATGCCGAATTAACCCGCATTGCCCTGGGAGAAAAGTTTAAATTAATAGATGCCATCCTCATCAATGATGAACTATGCCTTCATATTAGTGACATTGGCCTTAATGCAGCTTTAATCAAAAATTATCAGGAAGGAAATATCCGCGGAAAGCTGGGATATCTCATACAGTCTATACCTACCCTAATTAAAAGCGATTTCCCTTTTCAGTTTAATATAGAAGTAGACGGTAAGGAAATTTCCCGTAAAGCTGTGCTCATCGCTGTGGCCAATGCAAAAAAGTACGGAACAGGATCTAAGATCAACCCAAACGGCAGGTACGACGACGGTAAATTCGAGATCCTCATCTTTAAAGAATTCAACATCCCTCAAATTCTTCAAACCTTCAGGGAAAATGTAGAAATCGATGAAGATTTCCTTGAAATTATTTCAGCAGTAGAGACCCGCATTTACAGCCAAAAAAATATCCCTTTCCAAATTGACGGAGAGTACCGGGGAGACGTTAAAGAAGTAACTGCACGAATCTCTCCCATCAAGATTAAAATTGCAGTTCCGTAAAAATATTTTCATCTATCTTCTTCTACACTGGCATTAATGCAATTAATTTGCTCTTTTAATGCTTAATTAACAATACTTTAGGCTGCCATTAATTAAAATAGCTTTCAAAATCAGTAATTTAGAGATCAATCTAACTAATAAAAAAAGAAGAATTATGGCAGAGATCAAGATCGAAAAGAAAAAACCAATTTGGCCCTGGATCATCCTGGTTCTTGTTATCCTGGCAATCTTATACTTTTTAGTATTTGCCGATGACGACAACGATTTGGATGATGTACAAACCGAACAGGTAGAAGAAACCACCTGGGAGGAAGATGCTGAAACAACCACCTGGGATGACCAAAACGACACCACAGGATGGGAAAATACCGGGGATACGCTTTCCGGAACAGGAGGAGTATCTGGTTACCTGGCTTACATTGGAGATGAAAGCAAAATGGGCATAGACCATGAATACACCAATAATGCTATCATTCACCTTATGAATGCAGTACAGGCAAAAGCTGATGAAATGAATTATGACATTAGTGCCGATATGCAGGCTGTAAAACAGGATGCTCAACAAATACAGCAAGATCCTATGGCATTGACACATGCAGACAAGATAAAAACTGCCGGAACCAAACTGGCAAACATTATCGAAAAGATGCAAAAGGAAAAATATCCTAATCTTTCCGACGATGTTAATGAAGTAAAAACTGCAGCACAAGACATCAATCCCTCTACCCAAACCCTGGAACAGAAAGACCAGGTCAAGGAGTTCTTTGATGAGGCCGGTGATGTTTTAAGAAAAATGAGCTAAAAAATAAAAAAGAGAGATTATGACAGATAGAAAAGAAAATAGGAAGCATTTATATTACCTCAACGAACTTTCCGATTTTAAAGTGGATAGTGATGATCCCGATGTAAGGGGTTGGCCCGTCAAAGATGTGGATAACAGAGTGGTAGGAAAGGTAGACAACCTCCTGGTAAGCAAAGAAAAAAGGAGAGTAGTGTATCTGGACGTTGAAGTGGATAAAACAATTATTGAAGCTGATCACGATCCCTACGGGAAACCGGCATCTGGCAATGTTCATGAGTTCATAAACAAGGAAGGTGAGAATCACCTCATCCTGCCTATAGGGCTTGCAAGACTAAACGTGGACGACAAGTTTGTATACACAGACAAAATTGACCACCGCACTTTTGCAGAGACCAAGAGGTATGAAAAAGGTTATGACATTGACCGCGATTATGAAGTAGTTGTCTTAGAATCCTATAACAGGGATGTGAGCTATGATCGTGGCAATGACAGAACTGTAGATCGCAATAATGATCTGGATGAGGAAAGAAGAAGAATGAGAGAAGGAGATCGCGACAAAGATCATAACAGAGAAGGAAATATAGCCGGTAGAAGTGGAAGTATTGCCGATAGTGATAGCAGAAGCGTAGACCGCGACCGTGACGCCCTTACAGGCAATGAAAGCGGAAAATACTCCGATCGTCGCTCAAGCGGAACAATTCCTGAAGACGACTCTTTCTATGACAGAGGAGAATTTGATAGAACCAAGTATCGCAGATAGTAAACAGAATCTGTAAAAAGACCAGGGGCTTTTAAAAAGTTATAAGTATTCCATATTTTAAAGAATCTCGAGAAACCTTTATGGGATCTCCAGTGTACAATGGAATCTTGACATGCTTTTTAAAAGCCTTTTTTTAATTTGATTTTTCACCTATGAACTACAAAAAGATAAGCTTCACCAATTCTGACGGCCTGGAGCTTTCAGGCTATCTGGAACTTCCTTTAAACACGCACCCTCACAGCTATGTGCTTTTTGCCCATTGTTTTACCTGCAATAAGAATTTCTTTGCGGTAAAGAATATTGCCAGGGCTTTATCGGCTAAAGGTTACGGGGTACTGCGTTTTGATTTTTCGGGGCTTGGTGAAAGTGATGGCGAATTTGCAAATACTACATTTTCAGGAAACGTGGAAGATCTACTGGCAGCTGCCGATTTTCTTGCTTCAGAATATGCAGCCCCCGAGATGCTTATAGGTCATTCCCTTGGCGGGGCAGCAGCGATCTTTGCTGCCAACAAATTGCCTTCTGTGAAAAGTGTTGTTACTATTGGCGCTCCGTCTTCCCCCGTACATGTCAAACATTTGCTGAGATCAAATCTTGATGAGATAGAGAAGAATGGTGTGGCCGAAGTGAACGTAGGCGGCAGAAACTTTACGATTAAGAAAAATTTTCTTGAAGATATTAATACCCATGACCTCAGTCATTTTGCCAGGGATCTCAAAAAGGCCTTTTTGATCATGCATTCTCCACAAGACACGGTGGTTAATATCAGCAATGCCGAAACCCTTTACAAAAGTGTAAAGCACCCTAAAAGTTTTCTTTCTTTAGACGGTGCAGATCACTTACTTACCAATAATGAAGATTCAAAATATGCAGGAGATGTAATTGCCTCCTGGGCCTCACGATACCTGGAAATCCCTGAAGATAAAGAGCTGAAAACCGACCACCAGGTAGTAGCCAATCTTGGCAAGGAAGGTTTTACCACTCAAATGAGAGCAGGAAGGCATTATTTCACTGCCGATGAACCTAAATCTTTTGGAGGAGAAGATTTTGGCCCTTCTCCCTATCAACTCCTTTCAGCAGGTCTTGCTTCCTGTACTTCTATGACCATCCAAATGTATGCCCGTCGCAAAAAATGGCCTCTGGTTAATGTAGAAACTCATGTAGACCACAAGAAAACTCATGCTGAAGATTGTGAAAACTGTGAAAGAAACACGGCTAAAATTGACATTTTTGAGAGGGAAATTGTTCTTGAAGGCAACCTTGATGAACAGCAGCAACAAAAATTACTGGAAATAGCCGACAAATGTCCGGTCCACCGAAGCCTTTCCAATAAAGTAAATATAACCACCCATCTTAGAAAAATTTAACAGCCGGAAAAATTGATCTGCATTTCCGGCAAACGGGAAAATCAGAATTTATTTCAGGAAACACAGGCTTTTTGAGATCTCGGGGAATCTCTTTTTCATGAAAAAACAATGGACTTCGGGAGGGAGGCTTTACCGCCCGCAGTGTTAAGCTCTCCTTAAATTTTTGGCTGCCCACGGTCCATATTCTATTTTAGTCGATTGTTACTAACTTAAACTAACTAATATGAAACGTATAGGAATATCTGCAGTTTTGGCAGCAGCTTTAGTGCTCACCAGTTGCAAAAATGAGAATCAAACCGCTGATGAGCGTGTTGATGAGCACACCAACCTCACTCAACAAGAAGAAGAGGCAGGACCTGGTGATACCTATGTACAGGATGAGTTAACACTACAAATGGAGCCAAGAAGTGGCAGTAATGTTTCGGGAACCATCACTTTTGTTCAGGAAAACGACGAGGTGACTATGACCGCCGAACTCACAGGTCTTGAAGAAGGAATGCACGCAATTCACCTTCACGAAAACGCCGATTGTTCTGCCGAAGATGGTACCTCTGCAGGAGGGCACTGGAACCCTACTTTTGAAGATCATGGAGAATGGGGTGATGCAGGAGGATATCACCGTGGTGACATCGGGAATTTTGATGTAAACTCTAATGGAGAAGGAAGTGTAACTTTCACTACAGATGAATGGTGTATAGGATGTGATGATGAGAAAAAGAATATCTTGAACAAAGCCGTTATCGTTCACGCGGGAGTAGATGATTATACTTCACAACCCAGTGGAAATGCCGGTACCAGAATAGGTTGCGCAGAGATCAAAATGTAGATCTTTTTTGTTCTAAAAAATAAGAGGCTGTCTTAAACCATTTTAAGACAGCCTCTTTGCATTAAATCAACACTTAAACTTCTATCAATCTTTAAGATCAAAGCGATCAAGACTCATTACCTTATCCCAGGCTTTTACAAAGTCTTTTACGAATTTCTCTTTTGAGTCATTTTGTGCATAAACTTCGGCCAGGGCACGAAGTTCTGAGTTAGATCCAAAGATAAGATCCACACGTGTTCCCGTCCATTTCACTTCTTTAGTCTTACGGTCACGACCTTCAAAGACTTTCTGAGAATCATCTTTAGCTGCCCATGTAGTGTTCATGTCCAGTAAGTTCACGAAAAAGTCATTGGTAAGCTGCCCGGGGCGGCTGGTAAACACACCGTGCTGTGAACCGTCATAGTTTGCACCCAATACGCGCATCCCGGCTACCAGTACAGACATTTCTGGAGGAGTAAGAGCAAGCAATTGTGCCTTATCTACCAGCATCTCCTCTGGCGAAGTTAAAATATTTTCGCTTCCCTTCACATAGTTTCGGAAACCATCTGCTCTTGGCTCAAGTGGCTCAAAAGCTTCAGCATCTGTCTGCTCTTCTAATGCATCGGTTCTACCCGGTGCAAAAGGAACACCCACATCATAACCTGCCTCTTTAGCTGCCTTTTTCACAGCAAGATTTCCGGCAAGAACTATAAGATCGGCAAGAGATATCTTTTTATTCCCTTTTTGAGCTCCATTAAATTCCTTCTGAATTTCTTCAAGTTTATTCAACACTTCCTGAAGCTGCGGCGGATTATTAACTTCCCAGTGTCTTTGCGGTGCAAGACGAACACGGGCTCCATTGGCTCCCCCACGCTTATCGGAATTTCTAAATGTAGAAGCCGATGCCCAGGCAGTGGTAACTAATTGAGATATAGTTAATCCTGAAGCGAAGATCTTTTTCTCCAGTTCAGCAATATCCTCACGGTCTATTAATTCGTGATCTACTTTTGGAAGCGGATCCTGCCAAATTAGTTCTTCAGAAGGTACTTCAGGACCAAGATATCTTGAGATAGGCCCCATATCACGGTGCGTCAATTTATACCAGGCTCTGGCAAAAGCATCTGCGAACTCTTTAGGGTTTTCATGGAAATGTTTTGAGATCTTGTAATATTCAGGATCTTCACGTAAAGCAATATCCGAAGTTAACATGAATGGTGCATGCTTCTTATTTGCATCATGAGCATCAGGAATCACTCCCTCTCCTGCTCCATCTTTTGGTTTCCACTGCCATGCGCCACCAGGTCCTCTATAGCACTCCCACTCATAACCAAAGAGGTTATCAAAGAAGTAATTGCTCCATTTTGTAGGAGTTTGTGACCATGCTCCTTCAAGCCCACTTGTGATGGTGCTTTCGGCATTTCCTGTACCAAATTTATTCTTCCAGCCCAATCCCATTTCAGTAATATCGGCACCTGCAGGCTCTGCACCTACGTGCTCTACAGGATCGGCTGCTCCGTGAGTTTTTCCGAAGGTATGCCCTCCGGCGATTAGTGCTACAGTCTCATAATCGTTCATCGCCATACGCCCAAAGGTCTCGCGAATATCCTGTGCAGAACCCAGCGGATCTGGATTTCCGTTTGGGCCTTCAGGATTCACATAAATGAGCCCCATGTGAGAAGCTGCAAGCGGTTGCTCCAGTTTATTGTCTTTAGCATAGCGTTCTTTATTTCCTACCCATTCTCCTTCAGAACCCCAGTAAATATCTTCTTCAGATTCCCAGATGTCTTCCCGGCCCCCGGCGAACCCAAAAGGCTCTAAGCCCATAGATTCGAGAGCCACGTTTCCGGTAAGGATCATAAGATCGGCCCAGGAGATCTTTCTTCCGTATTTTTGTTTGATAGGCCACAATAAAAGACGGGCTTTATCAAGGTTGGCGTTATCTGGCCAGCTGTTAAGCGGTGCAAATCTTTGAGAACCCGAACTAGCGCCCCCACGGCCATCACTTATACGATAGGTCCCGGCGCTGTGCCAGGCCATCCTAATGAAAAGTCCGCCGTAATGCCCAAAATCGGCCGGCCACCAGTCCTGCGAATCGGTCATTAATTCGTGCAGGTCTTTTTTTACAGCTTTTAAGTCAAGGCTTTTAAATTCTTCAGCATAGTTAAAATCCTCTTCCAAAGGATCGGAAAGCCTGGAGTGCTGTCTTAATATATGAAGGTTCAACATATTAGGCCACCAGTCGCGGTTTGAAGTACCACTTCCGGCAGTTTTGTCTACAGCCCCTCCAAGAAAAGGACATCTGCTGGATTCGTTCACTTCCCAGGCTTTGTGAGTACCCGGAGAATTACGGTGTTCGTTCTGTGCCATATTGATAATTTTTAGTTAATATCTGAATATAAAAATACAATAATTTGAGCTTATAGCTTTCATGAAACCATTGGAAAAATTGATGATCGTACAGGAAAAAATCGATAATTGGACAAAAATCTACCCATAGAAAATAATTATGGTATTTTAAGAAGTCATAGTAAAACACTTTCGCCTATTCTTCTATATAGGTTCCAAAGATGTTTATACATTTGTCTACTATGACAAGAGCTCTTTTCCTAATTATCTTCAGCCTTACTCCGGCAATTCTTTCTGCGCAATTGGTAAACATTGAATCCAAACGCATGCAGACCGACTCAATAAGGTTTACCCTCAACGCTGATTTTTCTTTCAACCACACCAATAATGACGGAGAACAGGTCAATCAAATCGATGCTGCGCTTAGCACACAGCTAAAATCAAAAGACCTAAAGAAGATCTATTTTTTCCTGGGCAATTATAAGGTCATAGATTCCGAAGAGGGAAACCTGCAAAATGCCTGGTTCCTTCACGGCAGGTTTAATTATAAGTTGAATGACATATTAAGGTTGGAATCGTTTTTACAGGGGCAGTACAACCAGTTGCTGGTGGTAGAACAACGCAACCTTATAGGAGCAGGACTGCGGTGGAAATGGGTAGATAAAGAACGTTTCACAGGCTATGCAGGTAATAGCTATATGTATGAAGTGGAGTTTAGCGAACAGGCCGGAACCACTAATTATAATCACCGAAACAGCACTTACCTCACTTTATCGTACACCCCAAAATCCCAAAAATTTTCTGTTGCCAATACTGTTTATTATCAGCCGCTGTACAGAGAACTGGGTGACTACCGAATCCTGGAACAATTCAGGCTTGATGTTCCACTGTCTTCCTGGCTAAAGGTATTTACTCTTTACAACTACTACTATGACAGTAAAACTCCACTGAAGACCGAAGAATACACCTCAGATCTTAATATTGGGGTAGGGCTTAGTTTTTAACAATTACTGAAATAAATTAAAAAACCTGCTCTTTTCACATGATATTCAGATAATTAAAGCTATTATTGAATAAAGAAAGTTAAAAAAATTATTGATGGAAGTAGTAAAATCGATCAAACCCGGTCCAAAACCTAACAAACCTGATGGAACTCCAGATAGGAGAAGACGTGTAACTCCAGAAACCCGACCTAAACATCCCACTTTGAAACCACATGAGCACAAACCTAACGATTAAGAAATTTTCTTGATCAATTATAATTTAGCAATAGTATTAAACTTTAAAATTCTTTAAAATGGCAGTTAAACACATACCTTCAGCAGAAGTTCATAGCGGATATAAAGGAGGAAAAACCGGTTGTGGAACAGATACGACTTACCAATCCAGTCACTGGAGTAATACAACCGAAAAAATCACCTGTTCAAAAAACGGATGTAAATAAAATCAGTTATAAAAATCTGCCATCACACCATAAAGGCTCTTAATTCCTTCTACTTAACGATAAAATTCAGCTGGTCTACTCCCGTATTGCCACTCATGCTGTCATAAGCATAAATCAGCAGCTCGTACATTCCAGGCTCCAGTGTAGTTTCGGCAGAAAAAGTACTGGGCTTCTCCCCTGCCTTAAGCTGCAGTTCTTTCACTTCTTTGCCTTCACTGCTTAATACAGCCGTAACCTCATATTGATCTGCATCCCAAATGCCGCCGGGAGTAATGGGGCAACCACACATCATCACCACATTTGCTTTAATTTCTACATTTTCGCTGCTTATCCGCTCATGGGTTTGAGGAGAGAGTATATCTACTACAAAACCCGGCACCTCGAGCACAAGCCCATCTCCGGTAATATCTTTTCCGGGCAGTAGCCACAACTGGGTGCTGCTCGTAACCCGCGCCTGCTTCTTGTTATAAGGCGCAATAGCTTCAACGGTCACAAAAACCGGTTCTTCAAGATTCAATTTCGCAAGGAACCCTGCAGTGTTTTCATCAGTAAGGCGTTCATTCCTGGAGTGGGGCTGCTGCATGATAAGTCGGGTGTTTCCGGTGCTGCCACTGGTCATGCCACTTGCCAGCAGCTCCCCTGTTTCGGCATTTTTGATGATAACCCTGGCTCCTCCAATCGAACTTCCAATAAATTTTGCATCTTTAGACCTTACCCTTACCATCACTTCGGTTTCCTGTGCCTGTAGTGGGGGGATGATCAAAAGAATGCCCAACACCAGTATTAATTTAGAATACAATTTTCTCATTTTGCGGTTTTAATCCTCCTAATTTACATTAACGGGCTGAGATGTAAAAAAATACCAACAGGTTTTGAAGCTTTCCCTTTCGGTTTAAGCAGTATTTAAACCTTCTAAGATCTCTGCGGAAAATTACCTGTCAAAAATGGCATTTTTAGAACCTCTTTTTCTGCGGAAGTTGTTCCGAAAGAAGCATCTTCAAAAGTCATTTAAAAGCTGAAATCCCATGTTTAGTGAATCAAATACCTGAAGTATTCGAAAATCTGAAACCTGTTTGCACCAAAAATGCTTTTGATAGCGAGTAAAATCTTCAAAAAGGTGATCCCTAAGCTTTATTTCTGCGGAAAAATTTGGTTTCAGGATAATTCTTCTGACGCCTGATGGGCAGGGAGACCTTCAAAAAATACTATCTTTATATTCTGAATTTCCCTTAATGAAAAAGCTCTTTTTCCTCTCCATTTTATTAGTATTTATCGCCGCTTGCAGCAAAGATGATGATACTCCTAAAAGTCCGGAACCCACACCTCCCGTTTCAGAAGATGAGTTGCCGGTAAGGGCGGTTGATATTTCGGCTTTTCCCGAGATCAATGCTGCCGGAACCATTTTTTATAATGCAGCAGGTCAAAAAGAGGATTTTTTAGACATATTAAAGGCATCTGGAGTGAATACGGTACGGCTTAGATTGTGGGTTGATCCCGCCCAGGGGCATTCGGGTTTTGAAGAAGTAAAGTTGTTTTCCCAAACCCTTCGGAATAAAGGATTCGCTCTCTGGCTCACCTTACATTACTCCAATTCGTGGGCCGATCCGGGAAATCAAACAAAACCTGAAGCCTGGAAAGATCTTTCTTTTGATGCTCTCAAAAAGCAGGTGCATGATTATACTGCCATGATTTCAGAAGAAATTAAGCCCGAATATATACAGATAGGAAACGAGATCAATTCCGGATTTCTTTTTCCGGAAGGAAATATTTCAAAGCACCCAAACCAGTTTTTAGAACTTCTAGCAGCAGGAGTAACTGCTGTGCGGGAGACCAATCCCGATTCAAAGATCATCGTCCACTTCGCCGGACTCGACAATGCCGATTGGTTTTTTGGGCAGGTTGCAGGCATCGATTATAATATTATTGGTCTTTCTTACTATCCCATCTGGCACGGCAAAGACCTCGATCTATTAGAGAACAGCATAAATTCTCTGGCTTCAAAGTACAACCGCCAGGTAGTCATTGCAGAAACAGCCTATCCTTTTACCCTCGATTATAATGACTGGACCAACAACATCGTAGGCCTTAACGAGCATTTAATACCGGGATATCCCGCTTCGGCACAGGGACAAAAAGAATTTCTTGAAACCATTGTTCAAATACTGAAAGAATCTGACGCAGCCATCGGGTTTTCTTACTGGGGTGCCGAACTCGTCGCCTGGAATGGTGCAGAATCTACACAGGGATCTCCCTGGGAGAATCAGGCGCTCTTTGATTTTAAAAACAAAGCCCTGCCTGCACTGGAAGTTTTTAATCTTCAATAAATGGTTTAGGCTATATGCTTCAGAAGAACGCGTGAACTTTTATTACGATTCGTCTTTTTTCATATTTAAGCTCCTGATATACAATGAAAATAACAACAGATTAACATTACTTCAGAAGAAAGTGCTCTAAATTAGTGAATACTAACTTTTAAAATTAAAAAATAATGAGAGTACTTAAGAAAAATCTGTATACAACCGTTCTGGTACTGTTTGCACTTGTTTTAGCAAGCTGCGGATCGGCCAAAAAAACCGGTGATGACCTGATTACAGATGCCCAGCAGGAAAAAGCCATGATAGAAAGAGAATTTCCAATGATGGCCAGTTATTTTGACGAGGCTGTAGGCTATGCAATTTTCCCTAACGTTGGTAAAGGAGCTTATATTATTGGAGGAGCTTCGGGGAACGGGGCAGTTTATGAAAACGGAAATCTTGTAGGCTACGCCGATCTAAAACAGGTAGATGTGGGGTTGCAATTGGGAGGAAAAGCTTTTGTAGAAGTCCTCTTTTTTGAGACTGACGAAGCCCTGGAACAATTTAAGGACGGAAGTTACAAACTCGAAGCAAATGCTTCTGCAGTGATCCTGGACAAAGGTTTTTCTGAAAACCTCAACTTTAAAGATGGTGTAGCCGTAGTAACCGTTCCTAAAGGAGGTGCAATGGCCGGAATCTCGGTTGGAGGTCAAAGATTTGAATTTAATCCTGTACAGTAAGAAATATTTTTCAGTAGAAATATAAAGCTGCCTCAGAAGTCTTTACACGTCAGAATCTAATATAAGAAATGGAGAGTGACGAAAAAAGGGTTTTTGAGGCAGCTTTTCTTCGTTTAAAAGTATATGATATGAATTGGTTCTTCCTGAAAAAAGCGAGTATTAGCTGCGACTGCCACGCGGTGCTGTTTGTAGCCGCTTCACAGGCAGCTCACCGTTCTCTATCATTTTCACGGTATGATCGTATCCCACTTTAATGATCTCTTCAATCTTACTGAAATCGAGAAGGGTATAATTTTGCATTTCCGGCGGATCTATCACCACATCACACATTTCCATTTCAGGTTTGGTATTTTGGGTGATTCCCAGGTTGATGGCTCGCTCCATTATACTGCGCGGACCGGAAAAATCGTTTTTTGGGTCGGCAAAATTAACGTGAGAACCTATTAAATACCTGCATTTTTCCCTGATAGCCGAGGCAGGAAGATTGCAAAGGAGTCCGCCGTCCACATAGTTTCCCTCTTCCAGGACTATGGGCGCAAAAAAACCGGGAACAGAGCAACTCGCTATAATATAATCAAACAAGGCTCCACTACTCCGCATTTCCCCACAGGCCTTATTGAGGTTTGAAAGCGCCAGGTAAAATGGCTTTTTTAGGCTCGAAAAATCATCTTCAGTGATATATTTTTCCAGGGCCACTTTCATTTTTTCCAACTTATAAAGCCCGGTTCGCCTCCAGGAGAAATTGGTCATTTTTGAGAAAGTCTCTTCAGTAAGGATGGTCTGGATCTTTTCGGGGGAATATCCTGCTGCATAAAGAACCCCCACAACCGCACCCATGCTGGTACCCGAAATGATCTGAGGTTCTATTCCGTGTTCGTGAAGGGCTTTTAACACCCCTACATGCGCATAACCGCGGGCACTACCGCCGCTAAGGGTAATCCCGACTTTGTACTCGTATTTTTTTCTGAAGGGAAAGATTTCCGATAGGTTCAAGCGCTATGTTTTAGGTGGTTCAACGCCTGCAAGATACTATTTTTGATAATTGTTCTTTTGATAATTAGAAGGTCCTGCCAAATTCTAATTCAGGAATACAGATTTGACACCGCTCCTTAAAACTCAATCTAAAAGTTAATACCTGGAAGATTTCAGAAGTAAAAAAATCACCTCCCAAAAATGCCATTTTTGACACCTCGCTAAACTATTGTATGCAAATAAAAAAGCTGTAACTTTAGAATTCTTCCTCTTTAAAGCTGTAAATCACAGATTAATATTGGAATTTTAACCTAAATACGAAGAATAACTGAAGCCCAACTTTATCAAATATAGTTCCCCTGCCTGTTTTCGAACTCTGTCCGCGGGTTGGGTTCAGGTAACTGTTTCCTCATTTCTCCTACTCCTTTCCTCATGCACGCCCAAGATCGCGCCTCACGAAGCCCCCATTCCTCAACCTGAAGCATTTACAGTTTCAGGCACAGTGCCCGTCCAGGATGAATGGTGGCACAGTTTTGAAGATCCTGTTCTTGATTCTCTTGTACAACAGGGGCTTCAGGAGAATTTATCCCTTGCTGGAAACTGGCAGGAATACCAGGCTTCTCTCGCAGTTGTAAAAAGGGAAAAGTCTTTTCTTTTTCCGCAGATAGATGCCTTTGCAGGGGTCGCAAAAGACAGGGGTCGTGAAAATTTTTCTGAAGATTTACAATTACAAACCGGTCTTGCCGCTTCTTATGAACTGGATCTATGGGGCCGTGTTCGCGCCGGGGTACAGGCTGAAAAATATACTGCTGAAGCTTTTCTTTACGACTACCGGGCTGCTGCCATGACCATATCGGCCGAGATTGCCAATACCTGGTACCAACTCCTCACTGCCCGAAGGCAACTGGAGCTTGTGGAACAACAAATAAATACTAATAAAGATATCGTAAAGCTGATTCGGGCACGGTTTGCGGGCGGCCAGATACGTGCTGTAGATATTTTACGACAGGAACAGCTGCTGGAAAGTACCCGCGATCAAAGGATAATTTATGAAACTAACCTCGAATTACTGAAGAATCGCCTCTTGGTTTTGCTGGGTCGCCCTCCGCAGAACGCTTCAGATTTTCGAAATGGAATGCTGCCCGCCCTGCCACCACTTCCACAGACTGGCCTACCCCTGGAACTCATCCGTCGCCGGCCCGATCTACAGCAGGCTTACAACCTTGTTCTGGCTGCCGACAGGGAGATGGCTTTTGCCGTAAGAAGCAAATTTCCGGTGATCTCTCTTGATGCCAGCGGCAGTTTTCGTGCTGAGGATGTAGGCAACCTTTTTGAGAACTGGACCTACAGCCTGGCAGGAAACCTCCTTGCTCCACTTATCTATGGCGGAAGATTATCGGCCGAAGTAGACCGTGCAGAAGCGGTTAAAAATCAGCTACTCTATGAATATGGGCAGGCTGTTCTTATCGCTTTTGAAGAAGTAGAAAATGCACTGCTCCGGGAAAAGAAACAAAGAGAAAGACTGGAGGTACTCGAGCGAAGGCTTGAACTGTCTACCAAAACTTCGGGGCAGCTAAGAATAGAGTTTTTGAATGGATTAAGTCCGTATCTTGATGTACTACTGGCACTTGATGAACAACAGCAATTAGAAAGAGAAATGCTTGAAGGAGAGCAGGAGCTACTCGAAATACGTATAGGGCTTTACAGGGCTTTGGCAGGAGCCTTTGAAAATCCACAAGAAACCGACCTTTAAATAAATTTTATGAGCACCAAGAAGATCGTTCTTATTTGCGCAGGCATCGTAGTCTTAGCCATTGCTGTGACCGCCTTTATATTTATGAGCGAACCCACGGCTCAAAAAGAAGGGGCTACCCGCGAAATGGCCATGTTGGTAAGCGTTACCCGTGCCGAAGCTGGTAATTTCTCACCCTCGCTGGTGGCCACGGGCACAGTAGAGCCGGTAGAAGATGTGATTATTAGTGCCCGGGTGGGCGGTGAGGTGGTGCGTCGTTCCCATGCCTTTGTACCGGGTAGATCGGTAAAAAAAGGAGAGCTGCTGCTACAAATTGACCCTGCAGATTATCGTAATCAACTTGAGCTACGGCAAAGCGAGTTACTGCAGGCGCAGACAGAACTTGATGTTGAAATGGGAAGGCAGGAAGTAGCCCAACAGGACCTTGAGCTGGTAGGTAACCAAACCCTTACGCCCCAGGAGCGGTCTCTGGTGTTGCGCCAACCTCAGCTCAACGCTGTAAAGGCAAGGATAAAAGCTGCGCAGGCGGCAGTAGATCAGGCAAAACTCGATCTTGCCCGCAGTACCATCCGCGCTCCTTTTGATGCACATATTATTACCCAGAATGTCACCACCGGCTCCCAGGTGGCGCCGGGGGAAGATCTTGGTCGTCTTGTGGGCACAGAAAAATACAGGGTGATCTTAAGCATGCCTGTCTCCCGCTTGAGATGGTTGCGATTTCCTGATTCAGATAATGAAAAAGGCTCTTCAGTGCGAATAAGAAATACAGCTGCTTGGCCACCGAACACTTTCAGAACAGGCTATCTTGACAGCCAGGTGGGCGCACTTGATAACCAAACCCGAATGGCAAGAGTACTTGTGGAAGTTCCCGATCCTCTTGCACAAACCACCGCAAAAGGAAAACCTGAACTCATTATAGGCACTTTTGTGGAATCCCTGGTGGAAGCAAACGAAATTTCAAACGTAGTGCGGCTTAACAGAGATTATCTGCGTGAGAACAATAAGGTATGGGTTATGGAAGATGGAAAACTCTCAATAAAAGAAGTTGAAGTTCTTTTAACCGATAATCAATACGTTTATATAAGCAAAGGACTGGAAGGCGGAGAAAAAGTGATCACCACCAATTTAAGCACAGTAGCCGAAGGAGTAGCTGTGCGGACCGAAAAAGATTCAGCTTCCCAAAGCAAGCCAACCCAAAATGACAGTATAAATTAATGACTAAAAAAGAGTCAAATACCCGCAAAGAAGGAGTCATTGCCTATATGGCGCGCAACTCTATTGCCGCCAATTTGATGATGGTTCTTCTTATAGCAGGCGGGATTTGGACTATGCTGCAAATTCAGAAGGAGGTTTTTCCGCAGTTTCAGCTCGATTATGTAAATGTGAACGTACAATATCCCGGTGCTGCTCCTGCCGAAGTTGAACAGGGAATTTTGCTGCCGGTAGAAGAGGCCATTCGCGGAATACAGGGAATAAAAGAGATCGTCTCTACTGCCAGGGAAGGTTCGGGGCAGGTGGAAATTGAACTTATAGCCGGCAGTGATCGAATGAAGGTCTTTCAGGATATCGACCAGGCGGTTAGCCGCATACGCACTTTCCCAGATGATATTGAACAGCCCCAGGTAAGCCTGCAGCTACAACAACAGGACGTGATGGAGATCAGCCTTTATGGACAGGTAGATATTTGGACACTGCGGCAGCTGGGGGAACAACTGCGTAACATCCTGCTGAGTAACCCCAATATCACCCAGGTTGAACTGGGAAATGTGCCCGACTACTTTACTCATATCGAAATTCCGCGGAATAATCTGCGTAAGTACAACCTCACATTAGATCAGGTAGCACGTATTGTAGCCGAATCAAGTGAAGATGTTCCGGCGGGAGCTGTGGAGACGGCTACAGGTGAGATCCTGCTCAGGATGAAGGAAAGAAAACAATGGGCAGAGGAATTCAGGAAAATTGCGATAATAAATTCCGATTCGGGTGCAAAGGTGACCCTGGGGGAGATCGCTACAGTAACAGATGGTTTTGAAGAAACAGGGTTTCATGGCCAGTTTAACAGGGAACCGGCAGTAAGTCTGAGCATTTACCGGGTAGGCGATCAATCTCCTCTTGACATTGCCGACGAAGTATATACTATCCTTGAGGAATATCGCCTCCCGCCCGGAGTGCAATACCGCATTGACAGCAATCGTGCAGAAGATTATAATGAACGCCTCTCCCTGCTCACCGAAAATGGCCTTATGGCAATAGGAATTGTGCTTATTATCCTTACGCTTTTCCTGGAGTACCGTCTTGCCTTTTGGGTAATGATGGGAATGTCTATTTCTTTTATTGGCGGGATTATTTTTCTTCCACTTGTGGGGGTAAGCATCAACATGATCTCCATGTTTGGATTCCTGGTGGTACTGGGAATAGTGGTCGATGATGCCATTGTTGTGGGTGAGAACGTGTATGAATATCGCAAGAAAGGTCTTAGCCCCATAAATGCAGCAATAGCCGGGACAAAAGATGTCTCCCGCCCGGTGGTCTTCAGTATAGCCACAACCATTATTGCTTTCGTTCCTTTACTGCTCATGCCGGGGGAAACGGGAAAATTCTGGTGGCCGCTTCCGGTAGTTGTGATCGTGATCCTCGCCGTCTCCCTGCTTGAGGCACTTTTCATTCTTCCCTCCCATCTTGGCCATTTAAAAGAAAAGAAACCCAAAGGCTGGGCCTTAAAACTTGAAAACCTGCAGCAAAAATTTGCTAATGCCTTTGACAGGTTTGTATATAATTATTACCGCCCTCTTCTGGATAAATCCCTGAAGTACCGTTATATCACGCTCACAGCTGCCATAGCGCTCTTGATCATGGTTGGAGGGTACGGCTACAGCGATCACATGGGTATGATCATGATGCCCGAAGTAGCCGCAGATGAGATTGAAGCCGGAGTACGCCTTCCGGAAGGCACCACTACCCAACAGGCAGCAAAAGTAGCAGAACAGATCACCAATTCCACCTTCGAAATGTTTGAAGAATATGATCTCTATGAAGTAGCCGAAGGCGTAAAAACTAATGTGAGGGGGCAAAATTTCATAGATGTTGAGATCGTAATGAAACCGCCCGATCAACGCACTACCACTGCGAAAGAAGTAATTGCCCTTTGGCGGGACAATATTGGAGAGATAGAAGGGGTAGATCAAATAACTTTTGAAGCCGAAAGAGGTCCCGGAGGTTACCAACAGGCCATAAGCGTTGATCTTAGCCATACCAGTATTGATGTGCTGGAAAAAGCCAGTACAGCTTTTTCTGAAAGACTCGAAGCTTTTGAAAACACCCGGGACATTAGTGACAACTACAACAAAGGAAAGCAGCAGTTTGATTTTAAGCTCCTTCCCGAAGGCCGGAATCTTGGCCTCACCTCCAACGAAGTGGGGCGGCAGGTTAGGGATGCTTTCTACGGTGCGCTTGCTATGAGGCAAATGCGAACCACCAATGAAATAGAAGTGCGCGTAAAACTTCCTTTAGAAGAAAGACGGGATATTCAAAATCTTGAAAACTTCCTCATCAGAACCCCTCAGGGCGTGGAAGTACCATTGCTGGACGTGGTGCGGATTGAACAGGATGAAGCCTTTAGTAGCATCAACAGGCGTGATGGCAGGCGCGTAGTAAGTGTGGGGATGGACGTGGAGCCGGCCAATACAGTTGGGCAGGTGCTGGCAGCAATTCAGAATGAGGTGCTACCTCAGCTAAGGGGCGATTTCCCCGGGCTCACCTGGACCTTTGAAGGTAGCCAGGCCGATATGCGCGAGTCTACAAATTCCCTGTGGAGCACCTTCTCCATGGCTATGTTAATTATCTATGTACTTCTGGCTATCGCCTTTAGCAGTTACGCACAGCCGCTCATAGTTATGGCCGCTATCCCTTTTGGAATAGTAGGTGCCGTAATTGGGCATATCCTGTTGGGTTACGACCTCTCGCTGGTAAGTCTTATGGGAGTGATCGCTTTGACCGGTGTTGTTGTGAATGACAGCTTGATCATGATAGACTATGCCAACAAAAGGCGGGAAGACTGTTCGGTTTATGAGGCAATTCACGAGGCGGGGCTCAGGCGTTTCAGGCCTATTATCCTTACAACACTCACCACCTTTGGAGGTTTGACTCCCATAATCCTGGAGACATCCAGCCAGGCATATTACCTTATTCCAATGGCTATTTCTCTTGGGTTCGGGATCATTTTTGCCACCTCTATCATTCTGTTGATCGTTCCATGTCTTTACCTAATCTTAGAGGATGCTAAATTATATATGAAACATCGCCGTACCGTAGAGCGGAATATTTCTTCGGAAAACACCTGAATTCCCTGTCAAATCTAAAAGCTTCCTTAACAGCCTTAACAGCTCGCCCGAATTTTCTTATCTTTAGGTCTACACTATTGAAACAGAATAACAGATCTCAAAAATGCCATTTTTGGCACCCAATACAGCAGAACCTTCAGCCGGACAAGATGACTAGAATACGCTTCCAAAATCCTATTTTCAAAACGAACTACTTCATTCTCTTCAGTTTAATCTTGAGCCTTCAGTTTTGGCCCGCTACGATGCATGCCCAAATCCCCGGAATGCAATCTGAAACAGAAGAACCAGCAGAGCCACAATGGCCCGATGACGCACTTGAACGTCGCACCCCACGAGGTAGTATTGCCGGATTTATCTCGGCCGTAGCCCAAAAACATTACGAAAAGGCAGGAGAATATTTTAAAGTAGGCGAAGGAGAGGCCGAAGATGCCCGAAGTGCCGAACTGGCCCAGCATCTGGAGATCTTGCTCAATCAGGGCGGCCAAATCATGCCGTACTCATGGATTAGCAGAAGTGTGGAAGGAAGAACAGACGATGATTTACCCAATCACCTTGAACGCGTGGGAACCATTGATTCTTCCCGGGAAGATTTTGATCTCCTGCTTGAAAAAGTAGAAGGCCCGGAAGGAGGGCCGTTATGGCTTTTTTCAGATCAAACGATACAATACATTGAAGAACTCTCTGCACTTGATGAAAACGTACTGCTTCTTAACCGAATCATGCCCGACATCCTGGAGCGCTACGAACTGTGGGGAGCAACCGTAGGCCAGTGGCTCGCTATAATTTTGCTCGCAGCTTTCTCTTATGCAGTAGCCTGGCTGCTTACCCATTTCTTTTTGTACATCATTCCGCTGGTATGGAAAAGAGCCCGTACCGAACCTACTGCAGGTGTATTAAAAGCCTTTGCCCTGCCTGTCAAACTTTACCTGGCAGTATGGCTCTTCGTAATGCTCTCTACAGAAATAGGCATTTCCATAATTCTGCGGCAGCGGTTTAGCGGAATAACCATTGTAATTGGCCTGCTGGCTTTTCTTATCCTTTTATGGCGTTTATCTGAATTTCTGGGAACATTCAGCACAAATAAAATGAGCTCCCGCGGAAATTTATCCGGAGTCTCTGTTGCACTTTTTCTGAAAAGAGCTGCAAAAATTGCTATTGTAATCTTTGGTATTATTGCCATTCTCGGCGCTATAGGAGTAGATATTACCACAGGGCTGGCTGCACTGGGAATAGGTGGTTTGGCCCTTGCACTTGGGGCACAAAAGACCATAGAAAATTTTGTAGGTAGTGTTACCCTCATTACAGACCAGCCTATTCGCGTAGGAGATTTTTGTAAGGTAGGTGATACTGTGGGAACTGTAGAGAAAATTGGAATGCGCTCTACCAGGATAAGAACGCTGGATCGTACCCTTATTACCATTCCCAATGGAGAGTTCTCTTCGAGTAAAATTGAAAATTATGCCCATAGAGACCGGTTTTGGTTTCATCCCACTATAGGCCTGCGATACGAAACCACGCCCGATCAAATTCGGTATCTTCTTGTAGAGCTAAGGGCTATTCTTTACGCTCACCCCATGGTCACTTCCGATCCTGCCAGGGTAAGATTTACCACTCTGGGGGCCGACTCCATAAATCTGGAAATTTTCACTTATGTGAAGGTGACCACCTTTGATGAATTTTTGGAAGTTAAGGAAGACCTCCTGCTACGCATTATGGATGTGGTAAACGAAAGCGGTACTGGCTTTGCCTTCCCATCTCAAACTATTTACTTCGGAAGAGATACAGGGCTTTCAAAAGAAAAATCCAAATCGGCTGAAGATAAGGTGCGCCAGTGGAAAGAGAAGGGAGACTTACAGCTTCCAAAATTTGATCCAGAACATATTAAAGAGATCGAAGACAAGATCCCGTACCCTCCCGAAGGCTCAGCTGAACAGAGAAATAAAGGCACCGGCACCATTCCGGGGCTTTAGTTCCCAAAAAAGGCTTTTTCAGAAGTAATTTACAGAGATACCTGCATTAATTTTCAGATTGTGCAGCAGTGGCCTAATATTTGTTAAAATTTAAATATCTTCTATTATCCACTTAAATTTTAACCAAATGAATATCATTTTACTACTCTTTGTCTCCACATTGTTGAATATTTCTGTTGAAGCCGAAGTAATTTCCGGAACGGTAACAGATGAGAACAATCGCCCGCTTCCGGGTGTTAATATCACTGTAGAAGGCACAAACACTGTGACCCAAACAAATTTTGTTGGCAAATACACCATTAAAGCCGAAAAAGGTGATAAACTGGTCTTTAGCTATATTGGGTATAAAACCGCAAAAATAAAAGTGGGTAAAAAAAAGGTAATAGATGTTGCCCTGAAACCCGATTTTACAGCCCTCGAGGAGGAAATAGTAGTAACAGGCATCCAGAACTCACAGTTAAGGATTCGCGGGGTAGCCACTCGCCTTCCGCCACAGCGGGAATCTTACAACCAGATTGAAGAAAATATCTTCAAAAATGCAAACACCACTCCCCTCTCCACCTTTTCAATAGATGTAGATAAAGCTTCTTACAGCAACGTGCGTAGAATGATCAATAATGGCCAAAAAGTTCTCAAAGATGCAGTGAAAATTGAGGAAATGGTTAATTATTTTAATTACGATTATGCACAACCCACCGGTGAGCATCCTTTCGCCATACATACAGCTGTAGCAGAAACTCCCTGGAACAGTGAAACCCGGCTGGTAAAAATAGCGCTACAGGGTAAAACCATCCCATTAGATGATGTGCCTGCATCAAACCTGGTATTTCTTTTAGATGTATCGGGATCAATGAATTCCCAAAATAAACTTCCGCTTTTAAAATCGGCTTTTAAGCTTTTAACCGCTCAATTAAGGGAGGAAGATAAAGTTGCCATAGTAGTTTACGCAGGTGCAGCCGGTGTGGTATTACCCTCAACAAAAGGAAGTGATAAAAAAGCCATTTTTGAGGCTATAGATAATTTATCGGCTGGAGGTTCAACAGCTGGCGGAGAAGGCATTGAACTCGCCTATAAAATTGCACAGGAAAATTTTATTGAAAATGGAAACAATCGCGTGATCCTGGCTACCGATGGAGATTTTAACGTTGGCGCCAGCAGCGACCGCGCCATGGGAGACCTTATCGAAGAAAAAAGGGATACCGGAATTTTCCTTACGGCCCTTGGTTTTGGAATGGGAAACTATCAGGATTCAAAACTGGAAACTCTTGCTCAAAAAGGCAATGGCAATCACGCTTACATAGACACCATGCAGGAAGCTAAAAGAGTGCTGGGAACAGAATTTGGCGGCACCATTTATACTATCGCAAAAGATGTAAAGATACAGGTAGAGTTAAACCCCGCAAAGGTGCAGGCCTATCGCCTAATTGGATATGAAAACAGGCTTCTCAATGACGAAGATTTTAACGACGATAAAAAAGATGCAGGAGAACTGGGCAGCGGCCACACCGTTACTGCACTTTATGAAATCATTCCGGCAGGGGTAGATAGTAAATACCTGAAAGATATTGATGACCTTAAGTACAGCGACAGAAAAATAAAATCTTCTTCGGAAGAACTACTCACGGTGAAATTCAGGTACCAAAAACCTGAAGGTTCCAAAAGCATCCTGATTACCAAATCCCTTAAAGATGAGGTAGAACCTATGGACGCCGATTTTCAATTTGCTTCGGCTGTAGCCCTCTTCGGTATGCAGCTACGGGAATCTGAATTCACCAACAATGCACCTGACAGTCTTGTCATTTCTCTTGCCGATGCCGGAAGAAGCGAAGATCCTGAAGGTTATCGTGCAGAATTCATTCGACTTGTCAAAACAGTGAATACCGGGCAAACAATGAATGAAGAGTGAAAAGGAGAGGATCAATAAAGATCATCATCAACTCGTTTTATGTACTAATTAATAAAGAGAATGAACAAATGAGCTGAAAGCTTCTCTTCTTTTATAATTTCACTTAAAATAACAGGCCTTCAAAAATGCCATTTTTGGAAGGTGTAAATAAATTACTACCATGAGTTTTCAGGACAATATAAGATTAGGAAATACCGAAGAGTTAGAACGTCAAATTGAAGCCGACCCGGCTTTAGTGAATCTCCGGGATGAAAAGGGCTTCCCTCCTATCATCCTCGCCACCTATTTTGACCAACCCGAAGTTACCCGGCTACTGCTTGAAAAAGGAGCCGAAGTTGATGGCCGCGACGCCGCCGGCAATACTGCCCTTATGGGAGTTTGTTTTAAAGGAAATATGGAAATAACCCGCATGTTGATCTCTGAAGGAGCCGATGTTAACGCCCGAAATTCTGGCGGCACTACTCCCCTCATTTTCGCTGCTATGTTTGAACAGCTGGAGGTTGCTCAACTTTTACTGCAAAACGGGGCCGATAAGACCCTGAGGGATGCACAAGGCAATTTCGCTTACACCTATGCCGAAAAGAAAGAAAATCAAAAGCTAATGGCGCTACTTAAAGAGTAAAAGTTGATGGGATAAATCACAGCTTTCGCTTGGTGCCGTGAATATTAAAGTTTACATAATTCGTTGCTTTTGAGTGCATTTTCTTCTAATTTAGAAGTAAACCAACTAAAATTATGATAGACGAAAAGATTAAGAAAATGGCCCGAACTGGGTTTGTAGCTAAGGGAGTGGTGTATGGAATTATTGGGATTTTGACCTTTAAAGCTGCTTTTGATATGGGCGGCCAAAAAGCGGGACAGCTTCAGGTTCTTGAATTCCTTGAAAAACAAACTTTTGGTAACATTCTGCTTGTTCTAATGGCTCTGGGGCTAGCCTGCTATGCCGCCTGGAGATTTGTACAGGCAATAAAAGATCCCGAGAATATAGGCGATGATAAAAAAGGAACTGCAAAACGAATCGGTTTCTTTTGCAGTGGCCTGCTGTATTTGGGAATAGGAGTACTCGCAGCACTTAAAGCCTTTGGCGCCGGCCGTGGAGGTTCGGGTTCTTCAGGTTCCATGCAAAAATCTTCCTTCCTGGCCAGTGAGACCGGACTTTGGATTATTGGTATTGTAGGAGTGGGAATTATCATTGCCGGAATATTTCAGTTCGTGAAGGCATATAAGAACGACTATTATAAAAAGTTAGGACTGGCATCTCTGAGTGAGAAGAAAAAGAGGGAAACCGTCAAAAAAACTGCTGAATTTGGCCTCAGTGCCAGAGGAGTTATCCTGGTAATCATCGGATTCTTTGCAATTAAAGCTGCGGTAAATTCCAATCCTTCAGAAATAAAAACTACACAGGAAGCTTTTTCATTCCTTCAGGATTCGGCTTATGGCCCCTGGTTAATGGGAGTGGTAGCTGCAGGACTGGTTGCCTATGCGGCTTACATGTTCCTCATGGCCAGGTACAGAAGGTTTCATGCATAAAAATTAGGGGATTTCCCCTATATGTAATTAGAACAACTGAGAGGTATCTTTACCCTACCAATTAATAGGCACGCGCTTTTATTAAAGGGTATTTGTAAATTTTTATAAAGAAGAGAGATTGGGGGATCTCTCTTCTTACTTATATACCCTCCTGATCTCTTTGAAAAATATAATCTACAGCCATTTTTGCATGTAGATTGGTACTTTGCAGCAAAGGAAGATCGGTGTCTTCATCATTGACGAGGATGGGCAATTCTGTACATCCCATAATAACAGCCTGAGCCCCTCTTTCCTTTAGTAACTGAATATGATCTAAAAAGAATGACTTTGCAGATTCGGTGAATTTTCCGCGGGTGAGTTCGTGAGCGATATAATAATGTATCTCGTCCATAAAATCATCTTCGGGTACGATGACTTCGATGCCAAATTTTTCTTTAAGCCTTTTATGAAGAAAGTCTCCTTTCATTGTAGGACGGGTGCCTAATAACCCAAGTTTTGTAAGGCCCTTACTGCGCGCTTCGAGCCCTACAGCATCTGCAATATGGAGAATGGGAATGGATATTTTACTATGTACATACTCATAAACCAGGTGAGGCGTGTTGGCACAAATCACAATTGCCCGGGCTCCGGCGATTTCCAGCTTTCGGGCTATGTGCAGGTAGGTTGTCTTTATTTTATCCACATCATGTTCCCTCATCAATTCTACATTGAGGCTGTAAAGCATAAGGGGTGGGTTTGAATGAGTTCCTGTTCGTTTCCCGGCCATTTCATTAATGAGCCGGTAATAGACTATGGTAGAATGCCAAGAAGTGCCGCCGATTAATCCTAGAGTACGCATGAATGGTAAGTTTTTATAAAGGTACTTATCTACCCTTGGAGCAATGGTGATCAAAATCATTAAAACCCAAAAAAGCACAATCTCTGCTACTGTAATTCACATAAATGTAAAAGGGCAGAATTTGTGTAAATTCTGCCCTTTAAATTTTAACATATAGTTTGTAGGACTATTCTGTCGTTTCGCCTTCCCAGCTTGAGAATCCTCCAATGAGGTTATATGTATTGCCAAACCCCTTTTGATCCATGATAGCGCAGGCCTGACCACTTCTATTGCCACTTCGGCAGTAGACATAATAATTTTTATCCTTATCTAACTTTTCAATTTCATCGATAAATTCCTGCCCTTTATAGATGTCTATCATTTTAGCTCCCGGAATGTAGCCTTCTTCTATTTCTTCTTCGGTCCTTACATCAAGGATCACAGCTCTATCATCCTGAGCTATTTTCTCTCTCCACTCTTCCTGATTTAATTCTTTCATGATTTTTTCTCATTTAAGTTATGTTCACAAATATAAGAATCACCTGCTCTTTTTTAGCTCCTTCCATTCCGTGATTGCGTGGAAAGCAGAAATAATTTCAAAAAATATTTTTTTAGAATAAATTCCCTTCTATATTTGCTATTCAAATGAACCTGATCAATAAAAATAACTGGTGGTGGAAATACTTACGTCAATCGTCGTGAGCAACACCTCCTGTAATTATATACAAAGGCTTGTCAATCACGACAAGCCTTTTTTTATGCTCATAATTCAGTAAAAAAATGAACATGTATAAACTTACCACTACTTATAAAAAACTTCTGGCAGATACTTTTACCCCGGTAAGTGTCTACCTGCGGCTGCGGGATATCTTTCCCAACAGTCTCTTGCTTGAAAGTAGTGATTACCACGGTAACGAGAACAGCTTTTCCTACATTTGCTGCAACCCTATAGCCGGAGTAATGGTTAAAAAAGGGCTTTTTATCGAGTCTTTCCCCGATGGCACTTCCCGGGAAACTCCCATCACTGCCCAGTTTGATGTTCCTGCAGCCATTCACGAATTTTCTAAAAAGTTCGAAACCAACGGTCCCAATTTTAATTTCATTAATGAAGGACTTTTTGGATATATCGCATATGATGGAGTGCAGTATTTCGAAAAGCTCAACCTGTCCAAAAAACAAGATGATTTAGAAATTCCGGAAATCCAGTATGCGGTTTACCAGAACATCATAGCAATAAATCATTTCAATAACGAAGCCTATATTTTTGATCACAGTTACTCCGAAAAAAATAACCTTGATCAAATAGAACAACTCCTAAAGGTAAAGAATTTCGCTTCCTATCCTTTCTCTGCGGAAGGGGAGCCTGCTTCAAATGAAACCGATGAAGGTTACCGCAACATGGTCTTAAAAGCAAAGGAGCATTGTCACCGGGGTGACGTTTTTCAATTGGTGCTTTCCCGAAGATTTTCACAAGGCTTCAAGGGCGATGAATTCAATGTATATCGCGCCCTGCGAAATGTTAATCCTTCGCCATATCTATTCTATTTTGACTACGGAAGCTTTAAGATCTTTGGAAGTTCGCCTGAAGCTCAGTTGGTAGTAAAAGATGGCAAAGCTGAAATTCATCCCATTGCCGGCACCTTTAAGCGCACCGGAAATGACGAGCAGGATGCTACCAGCGCAAAGGCACTGGCAGCCGATGAAAAGGAAAACGCCGAACATGTAATGCTGGTAGATCTCGCCCGCAACGATCTTAGCCGAAGCAGTAAAGAAGTGAAAGTGGAAAACTACAAGGAGATCCAATATTTCTCTCACGTGATTCACCTGGTGAGCAAAGTCACCGGTATTAAAAATGAAGACGTGAGCACCATGCAAATGGTGGCCGATACTTTCCCTGCCGGAACGCTAAGCGGAGCCCCAAAACACAGAGCAATGCAGCTCATTGAGCGGTATGAAAATGTGAACCGCGATTTCTATGGCGGCGCCATTGGCTTTATGGACTTCAACGGAAATTTTAATCATGCCATTATCATCAGGTCGTTCCTGAGCAAGAACCACCGACTATATTATCAGGCCGGTGCCGGTATTGTTTCAGGATCAACCCCTGAAGGAGAGTTACAGGAAGTTTATAACAAAATTGGAGCATTAAAGAAAGCATTGGAGCTGGCTGAAGAAATCTAAGCCTCCCCCAGCCCCTCCTTTTTAAGGAGGGGAGTTAATCACTCCGCCCTTTGGGCACTCCTCCTTAAATGGAGGGAACAAAAAAATGAAAAAATGAAAAATAATCTTGACATAACGAAGAACTCCCTCCCCATTAGTGAAGGCGGTGGGACCCCATCCGTCCTCGTAATAGACAATTACGATTCCTTCGTTTACAATCTTGTACACTACCTCGAGGAACTGGACTGCAAAGTGACTGTTCGCCGAAATGATGAGCTGGACCTGGAAGAAATTGAAAAATACGACAAGATCCTGCTGTCTCCCGGCCCAGGAATTCCCGATGAAGCCGGGCTTCTAAAAAAGATAATCTCTACCTACGCCTCCAAAAAGAGCATTTTTGGAGTGTGTTTGGGCCAGCAGGCTATTGGGGAAGTTTTTGGTGGAAAACTCATTAACTTAAAGGAGGTGCACCACGGGGTAGCTTCAAAAATTAAGCTTTGTGTTACAGATGAATTTCTCTATGACCAGCTGGAAACCGAACTGGAAGTTGGCCGCTATCACTCCTGGGTGGTGGACCGGGCACTCCCCGACTGTCTGCAGGCTACTTCCTATGATGAGAATGGAGAAGTCATGTCCCTGCGCCACCGGGATTTTGATGTACGTGGGGTACAGTTTCACCCTGAATCCGTTTTGACGCCACAAGGAAAAAAGATGATCGCCAACTGGGTTAATAGTCCGGCACAGAAGGTCACAGCAGAAAAAAATGATCAACAATCTGAAATAATTTAGCAGCATGAAAGCAATTTTAAACAGGTTGATCAACCACGAAACCATTTCTAAAGAGGAAGCAAGAAATGTACTGGTCAATATTTCTGCAGGACAATACAATCACAGTCAGATTGCCGCTTTTTTAACGGTTTATATGATGCGCAGCATCACCCTTGAAGAGCTGGAAGGGTTTAGGGATGCCCTGCTGGAAATGTGCCTTTCTACAGATCTCGCCCAGTACGATCCAATTGATCTCTGCGGAACAGGAGGCGATGGCAAGGACACTTTCAACATTTCCACACTGGCGTCCTTTGTGACGGCAGGAGCCGGTGTAAAGGTTGCAAAACATGGAAACTACGGCGTTTCTTCGGGCTGTGGCAGCTCGAATGTGATGGAGCATTTGGGGATAAAATTCACTAATGAACAGGACTTTTTAAAGCGGAGTATGGACGAAGCTGGAATTTGTTTTCTTCACGCTGCCCTCTTCCACCCGGCCATGAAAAACGTCGCCCCAATCCGCAAGGAACTGGGAGTGAAAACTTTTTTCAATATGCTGGGACCCATGGTGAATCCAGCATTCCCAAAAAACCAGGTGGTCGGGGTATTTAGCCTCGAACTTGCCAGAATGTACGCCTATCTTTACCAGAAAACAGACAAGAATTTTACCATTTTACACGCCCTTGACGGGTACGATGAGATCTCCCTTACCGGAAACACAAAAATGATCACCAATAACGCCGAAGCTGTTTTACGCCCGGCCGATCTACAGCTGGAATCCATTAAGGCTTCCGAAATTTCGGGTGGGAATACGATCGAATCGGCGGCAGAGATCTTTATGAATGTGCTGAACAATAAAGGAACCGCAGCCCAGGAAAATGTGGTTTGTGCCAATGCGGCCGTTGCGATCAATACCGTTAAAAAAAGCGGACTGGAAACGGCCTTTTTGGAAGCTAAAGAAAGTCTGCACTCCGGTCGCGCGCTTACAGCATTGCAAAAACTGCAGCAATTAAATTAATTCTGAAAATGAACATACTTGAAAAAATAGCAGCCAGAAAAAGAGAAGAAGTAGCCTTTTTAAAAGAAGAAGTGCCTGCAGAATCACTTCAACTCCTGCCCCACTTTAGCCGAAAATGCATTTCCCTAAAGGAAAACCTGAAAAATTCCTCCACCGGAATCATTGCCGAGTTTAAACGCCGCTCCCCTTCCCATCCCGAGATCAATTTGGAAGCAGATGCTGCCACAGTGACGGCGGGTTACGAAACTGCAGGTGCTTCGGGCATTTCGGTGCTTACAGACGAGGAATTCTTTGGCGGCAGCCTTGACGATCTTGCCATTGCAAGAGAAACCGTGAAGCTTCCTTTGCTTCGGAAGGATTTTATGATCGATGAATACCAAATCATTGAAGCAAAAGCCATGGGCGCAGATGTGATCCTTTTGATCGCAGCCATCCTGAAGCCAAAGGAAATTCAGAAACTTTCAAAAAAAGCAAAAGATCTTGGTCTTGAGGTACTGCTGGAAGTACACAATGAAGAGGAGCTCAAAAATGCCATTTTTGACACCGTAGATATGATTGGTGTTAACAACCGCAACCTCAAAACTTTCGAGGTAGATCTTAAGAACAGCAAAGATCTTGCTGAAAAGATCCCAGACAATTACATCAAGATCTCCGAAAGTGGCATTAGTGAAACCTCAGCAATTACAGAACTTCAAAAAAGCGGCTTTAAAGGCTTCCTTATAGGAGGAAATTTCATGAAAACCGAAGACCCCGGAAAAAGTGCTTCAGAATTTATTCAAGAATTGAAAAGTATAACCTCATGAACCTGAAACTGAAGATCTGTGGCATGCGGGAACCTCAAAATATGAGCAGTATCGCTGCTTTACAACCCGATTACCTCGGACTCATCTTTTTCAAAGGTTCCCCGCGGAATGTTGTTGGAGAAATCTTTCAGGGGGATCAAAAAATAAAGAAAACCGGTGTTTTTGTGAATGCTTCCGAAGAAGAGATCCTCGAAAAGATCAAAAAATATCAACTTTCGGCACTTCAGCTTCACGGAGAAGAAAGTCCGGAATTTATAACCAACCTGAAGCAGAAGATTTCCGAAGAAATTGAGCTCATCAAGGTATTCAGTATTGGAAATGAGTTTGATTTTGGGAAGTTACAGCCGTATGAGGACGTTGTGGATTATTTTCTTTTTGACACCCTGGGAAAAAGTAAGGGTGGCAACGGGATCAGGTTCAACTGGGAGGTGCTGCAGGATTATCCTTCTACCACTCCATTTTTCCTGAGTGGCGGGATTGGGCCCGATGATACAGCCGCAGTAAAAGAACTTTACCATACCTTCCAAAAAAGGCAAAAAGAGGACCTCTTTTACGGCATTGACGTAAACAGTAAATTTGAAACTGCCCCGGCAGTAAAGGATGCCGAAGCTTTGAAGACCTTCAGGGAACGGCTATACAATTAAAAATTATGAGTTATCAAGTAAACGAAAAAGGTTATTACGGGGATTTTGGCGGCGCCTTTATTCCCGAAATGTTGTACCCAAATGTGGAAGAACTCCGTTCCCGCTATTTGAATATCATGCAGGAAGAGAGTTTTCAGAAAGAATTCCGCCAGCTGCTGAAGGATTATGTAGGGCGGCCCACCCCGCTTTATTTTGCTAAAAGGTTTAGCGAGAAATTCGATACCAAAATTTACCTGAAGCGCGAAGATCTCTGTCATACCGGGGCACATAAAGTTAATAATACAATCGGGCAGATCCTGATGGCAAAGCGCCTGGGCAAAAACCGGATCATTGCCGAAACCGGCGCAGGACAACACGGAGTGGCAACCGCTACAGTTTGCGCTTTAATGGGGATTGAGTGCGTGGTATATATGGGCGAGGTAGACATTAAAAGGCAGGCCCCAAACGTTGCCCGGATGAAGATGCTTGGCGCTACTGTGGTACCGGCAACTTCAGGAAGTAAAACTTTAAAAGATGCGACCAATGAAGCAATCCGCGATTGGATCAACAATCCGGTGGACACGCATTACATCATTGGTTCTGTGGTGGGACCGCATCCTTATCCAGATATGGTAGCCCGCTTCCAGAGTGTTATTTCTGAAGAGGTGAAAAAACAACTGCAGGAAAAAGAAGGTCGTGAGGCACCAGATCATGTAGTAGCTTGTGTAGGCGGAGGCAGTAATGCCGCCGGAATTTACTATCACTACCTCGACAATGAGAAAGTAAATATCATCGCAGTGGAAGCCGCCGGGGAAGGAATCCTTACCGGAAAAAGTGCGGCAACTTCGGCTCTAGGTCGGGAAGGGATCATCCACGGAAGTAAAACCCTCCTCATGCAAACCGATGACGGACAGATCACAGAGCCTTATTCCATCTCAGCCGGACTGGATTATCCCGGCGTAGGACCTATGCACGCTAACCTATTCAGGACCGGGCGGGGGGAATTCATTTCTATTACCGATGAAGACGCGATGGCCGCAGGTCTCGACCTGTGCAAACTGGAAGGCATTATTCCAGCAATAGAAACGGCCCATGCTTTAGCCATTTTTGAGAAGCGAAAGTTTGGAAAAGATGAAGTGGTGGTCGTGAACTTATCGGGACGTGGAGACAAGGACCTCAACACCTATATTGAACATTTTAATTTGTAAATAAAGCAGACCTCACAGGTCTCAAAGACCTGTGAGGTCTCTCCATAGATATGAACAGAATCAAACAAAAACTCAAGGAAAATTCTTCAAAAAAGCTGCTTTCCATCTACTTTACTGCCGGTTATCCTCAACCTGAAGATACAGTCACAATTTTAAAGGAATTACAAAGCAGCGGTGTAGATATGGTTGAAATTGGATTGCCCTTTAGTGATCCTTTGGCAGATGGGCCGGTAATTCAAAGAAGTTCGGAAGCTGCTTTGAAAAATGGCATGACCACCACAAAACTTTTTGATCAGTTGGAGAATATTCGGGAAACTGTGGATATACCATTATTGATCATGGGATATTTTAATCCGATACTTCAGTACGGGGTGGAGAAATTCTGCCGTAAGTGTAGTGAAATAGGCATTGACGGACTTATTATCCCGGATCTTCCGCTGGAAGAATATCAGCTGCATTATAGAGAGATATTTCAGCAGTATGACCTGCTTCCGGTCTTCCTGATCACTCCCCAAACTTCCGAAGAAAGGATAAGAGAAATAGATAAAGCTTCAGAAGGGTTTATTTATATGGTGAGTACTGCAGCGGTAACCGGAGGTACAGGCGGATTTGGGCAGCTTCAGAAGGAGTATTTCACAAGGGTGTCAAAAATGGCATTACAGAGTCCTCTTATTGTTGGTTTTGGGATCAAGGATAATGAAACATTTTCCGCAGCAACCGAAAATACTAAAGGGGCAATTATTGGGAGTGCATTTATTAAGCAACTTACTGACAGCGGCACCTCCGGGATTTGGGACTTTATAAGTTCCATAAGATAATTAACCCGCTTATTAACAATGATTTAATAGCGCCCGGGTATGAATTTTCGTATCTTGAAGTGAATTCAAAAAACGAAATTATGGGACGTATAGAAGATAAACACGATAAAAGAAAAAGAAGTAGTGATAATGATCCTCTTAGTGGCCAGATAGGAAACCGCGATAGAGAAACGAACGAATTTGATCTTGAAAAAGACAATATCAAAGACCAGCAGAACAAAAAGTAATGGGCAAGGGAGAAAAAAAGACCAAAACCGGTAAGAATCCGCTCAATACCTTCGGAAAGCTGCGACCGAAAAGAGGAAAGTTTACCACGAAACCGCAGCAAATAAAAGATCCGCTAGAAAAAGAATCCGTTTAGTCCTCAAAAAACTGACGGTATTGCAAGACCCTGAAATCAATTGTATTGAATTCAGGGTCTTGTTTTTTTAAGTGCTTGTACAGCTCCATACTACCAATAGCCCTGTTCGCCGATCCCGACGGTGCGGTGAGTGACACTGTATTGATTGGCCGCCCATCCAGCAGAAACTGGTGTACCCTGGGTACATCATTGGAAATTACCTTGATCTTAATATCATGATGTTTTAGTAGCTTTCTGAAGAAGAACTCAGGTCCGTTTTTGCTGTTACCGCCAGTAAAAAGCAAGGTGTCTATTTCTGGATGCTGCCGAAGGATTCCGATAAGATCACGCAATTCTACATGCAGCATTCCGAGGTCTGACGCGTCTATTTTGTCTCTCCTGCAACTTTCTACCGTATCGCAAATCCCAATACCTTTGCTCGCTAAGAAATCCTTTCGCTGTTTTACGGCCTCGGGAGTGTTCTCAAATTTCAGATCCAGATCAAAGATCCTGTCGATGATTTGCCATAACATCCCGTCCCTGCTGCCATAACAAAAATCCACATCATCTTCTTTTAATTCCCCTGTCGTAAAACGAGGAGGCGGTAAGGTGCCGACAATTAGCTTTGTAGCGTTTTTGGGAATGAAAGGTTTATAAGGATGTTGGTGGTGAAATAATTCAGGATTCAAGATTTAATGTTTAAGGTTTGTTTGTTATTTGGACGGCATTACATAAGTGATTATTCGTCACGGAATACAAATCCGCGCCATCTGCTCATAATTTTAATTTTTACTCACCTGGTTTCAAGCACCAAAGTTAAAATTCCAAATTCCAAAATCTTAGCTCTTGGCTCTTGACTCTTTGTTCCTGGTTCAAGTAGAAATAATCGGCACGGATTGCAAATCCGCGCCATCCGGTTAAAATATAAATTCCAATTATCAAGCACCAAATTCCAAAGCCTTGATTCCTGGCAATTGGCTCTTGGTTCTTGGTTCAAGTAGAAATAATCGGCACGGATTACAAATCCGAGCCATCTGTTCCTGGCTCTTATGTCTCATGTCTTAAATCTCAAATCTACTTCAACACAACAACCAGGTCATCTGCATACACCATGTCTCCTTCTTTGAGCACGATCTTGTCTACTTCTCCCGAAGTATTGGCGGTGATGGTAGTTTCCATTTTCATGGCCTCGATCACAAACAGCGGCTGATTTTTCTCCACTTTTTGTCCGGGCTCCACCTGGATATTTGACAGGGCTCCCTGTAGTGGTGCGCCTACTTGCTTTTTATCGTCTTTATCGACTTTTTGATGTACTACTTTCTCTACCTTGACAGATCGGTCTTTAACTTCTACTGCCCTTGTTTGACCGTTTACTTTAAAGAAAACTTTTGCCATTCCGTCTTCATCGGTTTCTCCAATAGACAGGAACTCAATAAGCAGGGTTTTACCACGGTCAAGATCTACTATGATCTCTTCTCCGGGTTCCATACCGTAGAAGAAATTCTTTGTAGGCACATTCATTACCCCTCCAAATTCTACATGGTGGTTATAGAAATCTGTAAATACTTTTGGATATAATTTATAGGAAAGGAAATCTGTGATCTCCACATCCCTACCCATTCCTTCACTGAAAGTTTTTTCAAATTCGGCAAATTCCTTTTCAAAATCTATGGGTTCCAAATGTGCATTTGGTCTTTCGGTATAAGGTTTTTCATCCTTGAGGACGATCTTCTGAATTTTTTCAGGAAATCCTCCATGAGGCTGACCAAGATCTCCTCTAAAGAAACTTTTGACCGATTGGGGAAAAGAAATATCTTCTCCTTTTTCAAGCACATCTTTTATTGAAAGATTATTACTTACCAGGTACTGCGCCATGTCTCCCACTACTTTTGAGCTGGGTGTAACTTTGATGATGTCACCAAAAAGATCATTTACTTTGCTGTACATTTCGGTGATCTCGTGAAAACGATCGGCCAGACCAAGACTTTCTGCCTGCGGCTTAAGGTTGGAATACTGTCCGCCGGGAATTTCGTGCTTATAAACTTCTCCCGAACCTGCTTTTAAGCCAGATTCAAAAGGATAGTAGTAACGTCTTACAGCCTCCCAGTATTGGGAATATTCATTTAGTTTATCTGTATTAAAAGCCCTTCCACGGTCATGGAACCTCAGCATCTCTACGATTGAGTTGAAGTTAGGTTGCGAGGTAAGCCCGGAGAGACCTCCCAGGGCAACATCCACCACATCAACCCCGGCTTCTATGGCTTTGAGGTAAGTAGCAGCCTGTATAGAAGAGGTGTCGTGAGTATGTAAATGGATTGGTACATTAATTCTCGATTTAAGAGCCGATACCAGTTCAAAAGCTGCATCGGGCTTCAGAATACCCGCCATATCTTTGATCCCGATAATATGAGCACCTGCATTCTCAATATCTTTACCGAGCTGCACGTAGTAGTCGAGGTTGTATTTTGTTTGCTTCGGATCCATTAGATCTCCCGTATAGCAGATGGTTCCTTCTGCCAGCCCGTCAGTTTTATTTCTCACATGCTCAATACAAGGAGCGATGGATTTCATCCAGTTAAGGCTGTCAAAGATCCTGAAGACATCAACTCCATTTTCCCAGGCCTGTTCCACAAATTTCTCAATCAGGTTATCGGGGTAGGCCGTGTAGCCCACACCATTAGAACCACGCAACAGCATTTGCAGGAGTACATTGGGCATTGCCGCGCGAAGCCTTCTCAACCTTTCCCATGGATCCTCTTTTAAGAATCTCATGCAAACATCGAAGGTGGCACCTCCCCAAACTTCCATACTGAAAACTTCAGGATGGTTTCGGGCAAAACCTTCGGCAACCTTCTCCATATCATAGGTACGCATACGCGTAGCCAGCAGACTCTGGTGTGCATCACGCATGGTGGTGTCGGTAAAATGCACCTTCCCATCATGTAAAAGCCAGCGAGAAAACTTTTCGGGACCGTATTCCGTAAGCAAATCTTTAGTTCCCCTTGGATAACCATTATCCTTAAAAGAGGGAACTGCAGGCTTAATGAATTTCTTCTTTTCAGGGTTTTTCACATCCTCACTTCCATTGATGATCACATCTCCCAGGAACTTTACCATTTTTGTTGCCCGGTTGCGTGTCTTCCTGATCTTGAAAAGATCCGGATTATCTTTAATGAAATTCACAGTCACATCGCCCTGTCTAAAGGTTTGATGTGCCAGAATATTATCGAGGAAACCAATATTGGTCATCACG
Organism: Salinimicrobium sp. WS361; assembly: GCF_050750585.1. Classification (NCBI taxonomy): domain Bacteria; kingdom Pseudomonadati; phylum Bacteroidota; class Flavobacteriia; order Flavobacteriales; family Flavobacteriaceae; genus Salinimicrobium; species Salinimicrobium sp. WS361. Next base: position 23,322 of record NZ_JBOJLM010000003.1, on the reverse strand, counting down.
CCCCTTATCCTGAACTCGGCCAGTGCCCTGCGCATTTTTCGGCAGGCGCCATCAAGCGTACGGCTGCTTGCCGATACTTTCACAAGCATAGAATCAAAGAAAGGAGAGACTTTTACACCCTGGTAAATACTACCGGCATCCAGTCTAATCCCAAAACCTGATGCACTTCTATAAGTGGTGATGGTTCCGTAATCTGGTTTAAAATCATTTGTAGGATCTTCGGTTGTAATTCGGCATTGCAAAGCATAGCCGCTTATTTTAATAGATTCCTGGGATTCGATTTTGATCTGTTTATCGCTCAGTTTATAGCCTCCGGCGATAAAGATCTGTGCCTTCACAAGATCAATATTGGTAATGATCTCGGTGACCGTATGCTCCACCTGTATCCTGGGGTTCACTTCAATAAAGAAGATCTCTCCCGTTCTGTCTACCAGGAACTCTACAGTTCCAATATTGTTGTAATCTACGGCCTTACAAAGTTTAACTGCATAATCGTAGAGGTTCTGTTTTACCTTTTCATCAAGCCCCATGGACGGAGCAAATTCAATAACCTTTTGGTACCGTCGTTGTACAGAACAATCCCTCTCGAACAGGTGCACCAAATTGCCATGGTGGTCACCCACGATCTGGATCTCGATATGTTTAGGATCTTCAACGAACTTCTCCAGGAAGACGGTGTCATCGCCAAAAGCATTTTTAGCCTCCCTTTTAGATTCATTAAAGCCGCTTTTTAGATCATCTTCTGAACGTATTACCCGCATTCCGCGGCCTCCCCCGCCCGATGCAGCCTTAAGCATCACCGGATAGCCAATCTTTTCAGCCTCTTCTAGGGCCACTTCAACTGTGGTAAGATCTTTTTCATTACTCCGAATAACCGGAATATCATTGGCCACCGCAACTTCCTTGGCTTTTACTTTGTCTCCCAAAGATCTAAGCACAGAGACTTTTGGCCCTATAAAAATGATCCCGTTCTCCTCACATTGTTTAGCAAATTCGGCATTTTCAGAAAGAAATCCGTAGCCGGGGTGAATAGCATCTACGCCGTTCTTTTTGGCCACCTTAATTATTGCTTCTATATCTAAATAAGGTTTTAAAGGATCTTTATCTGCTCCTATCTGGTAAGATTCGTCAGCCTTGTAACGGTGTAGCGAATAGCGGTCTTCATAGGTATAGATCCCTACGGTTCTCAACCCAATCTCGGTACAGGCCCTAAAGATTCGTATGGCTATTTCTCCTCTGTTTGCTACTAAAACCTTTTTAATTTTCATTTTACGAACTTGCTTTTTTATTAATTTTATTTACTTCTGAAGACTCCTCAAAATATGACATTTTTGGAACCTTATGCAGGTTCAGAAATTAAAAAGAAAAAAGCGGTGAGACACCGCTTTTTTAAATACTTTAACAATTCCTGCTGCTGAAGCTATCTGGTAAAAACCGGCTCGTTTTCATTGGTAGTTTCTTCAGCCGAAAATCTATAGCCATCGCCATCAAAAGCTTTAAGTTGGTCAAGTGTCTGGGCTTCAGATTCAATTAGAAATCTGGCCATAGTACCACGGGCTTTTTTAGCAAAAAAACTGATGATCTTTAATTTTCCATTCTTGAAGTCTTTAAATACCGGTGAAATGACCTGCACCTTTAGTTTTGAGGCATCTACAGCTTTAAAATACTCCTGGCTGGCGAGATTCACAAAAAGTTCATCTTCTTTAAGTTCATTGTTCAAATAACTGGTCACCTTCTCCTGCCATATCTCATAAAGATTCTTCTTTCGGTTCACCGGCAATGAAGTTCCCATTTCCAGGCGGTACGGCTGAATAAGATCCAGCGGCCTTAAAATTCCGTAGTAGCCGGAAAGGATCCGCAAGGAATCCTGCATAAAATCGATCTTTTCAGTAGGAATGGTATAGGCATCAAGCCCTGTATAAACATCTCCGGCAAAGGCGTAGACTGCAGGCCGGGAGTTTTGTTTGTTATGTTCTTCAGAAAATTCCTGATAGCGGTTGTAGTTAAGATCGGCTAGCTTATCGCTAATGCTCATAAGTTCGGCGATTTCATTTTTCGACATGCGCGAAAGCTTCCGGTTGATGCCGGCTGTGGTTTCCAGAAATGAGGGTTGGGTTCCTCTGGTGGTTGGTAGTTTAGATTTGTAGTCGAGGGTTTTGGCAGGCGATACAACTATTTTCATGGAATACTCTTAAGAAATTTCTATTATCCCTCAAAAATATCAAATCCCGACAAGATTTCCTGCCGGGATCGTTTATTCCTTTTGATAGGTCTATCAAAAAAGCTTATTCATCAATGAATTCTTTCTGATTTTTAGCGTAGTTTCTCCAACGCTCAATACAATCCTGCATATCTTGTGGTACAGGAGAATCAAACCTCATCCACTCTCCTGTTTCAGGATGCCTGAAGCCCAGTGTTTTTGCATGCAGTGCCTGCCTGGGCAGCACCTTAAAGCAGTTGTCTACAAACTGTTTGTATTTTGTGAAGGTGGTACCTTTCAGGATCTTGTCGCCACCATAGCGTTCATCATTAAAGAGCGTGTGGCCAATGTGCTTCATGTGAACCCTGATTTGGTGGGTTCTCCCGGTTTCAAGTCGGCAGGAAACCAAAGTTACGTAACCAAGCCTTTCCAGGACCTTGAAATGCGTTACCGCCGGCTTTCCTTTATCTTCATCATCTCCCAAATACACTGTGTTTTGCAACCTGTTCTTGGGGTGACGACCAATATTGCCTTCAACCGTACCTTCATCCTCCTCAACATTTCCCCAAACAAGAGCCACATACTCGCGCTCGCTGCTTTTGTCAAAGAATTGCTTTGCCAGTTTGGTCATTGCTTTTTCGGTCTTTGCAATAACGAGAAGTCCGCTGGTATCTTTGTCAATCCTGTGGACAAGCCCCGGGCGTTCATCGCTGTTTTGCGGCAGATTTTCGAAGTGGTAAACCAGCGCGTTTATAAGTGTTCCGCTGTAGTTCCCATGGCCGGGATGCACCACCATACCTGCTGGTTTGTTGACCACAAGCAGGGAATCGTCTTCATAGACAATATCAAGCGGAATATCCTCTGGCGTGAGCAGGAATTCGTAAGGTGGATGCTCAAAAAGCACCTGTATCACATCTCCCGGCTTTACCTTATAATTAGATTTTACGGGAACCTCATTCACGTGAATATTGCCTTCTTTAGCCGCAGTTTGAATTTTATTACGAGTGGCTTTTTCGATATAATTCATCAGGAATTTATCTACTCGCAATGGCTGCTGGCCTTTATCGGCTACAAACCTGTGGTGTTCATACAGGTCATCATCGTTCTCTTCGGGTTCGGGGTTATTATTTTCAGAAATCATATTCTTTGTCTTCCAGGTCATTCAAAATTGGTTCTTGTGCGGTACTATCCTCTTCTTCTTCCATTCCATATCTCCTGGAGCCATCGGCAAGCACAAGGTCAATTTTTGAAGTTTTCATCAGTTTCATTCCCGGTTCCAGCAGTTGGCCTCTGTGACGCATTTCAAGCACCACATCTTTAGCAACATCGGGTTTATAAGTAATTGTTCCTATTTCAAAACCAAGGGAACGCAAGGTTGGCTCTACCTGCCTGCGCGTTCTTCGGATAAGATTTTCAGGAATTTCAACTTTCGTAAATCCGGAAGGATTGAGCGTCAAATAGATCTTTCGGTTCTCCTTCACCTCTTTACCAGGAAGCGGCACCTGATCTATCACCGAGTACGGCGGAAAATCGGGGTTATAATTGGCAGAATCCAGAATTTCCCTGCGCAGGTCGAGCTTTGTAAGCTGTTCATCAACCTTATCCAGGGACAAACGTTCCAGGTTGGGTACGGTTATTCTTTGATCTTGATTTGTAGAATAATCGAGCCATTGAAGTATAATAAAGGCGATCAAAACTACCGCAAATACAGCCAAAACCAATTGAATAAGAAAGGTTTTGCTAAAGAGAAATCGGAAGAAACTCATAGTTTAATTTAAAAGGCAAAGATATAAAATCAGGCGGTTTTGCAGACATTCATTTATTAGTCGCTATTTTTGCTAACGAAAATAATTGGGCGATATTTAATTATGAAGAAAAATGTAGCCATAGCCATGGGCGGCTTCTCCAGCGAATACCGTATATCTATCAACAGCGGTAATGTTGTTTACAAAAACCTTGACCGCAGTAAATACAACCCTTACCGGGTACATATCCTGCAAAAAGAGTGGTTTGTCATTGGAGAAAATGACACACCTTACCCCATAAACCGCAGCAATTTTACCGTCACCATTGATGGGCAGTTAATCACTTTTGATTGCGTTTTTAACACCATTCACGGCACACCTGGTGAAAATGGCCTTTTACAGGCCTATCTCGAGTTGCTCGACATTCCGCAGACTTCCTGCGATTTCTACCAGTCGGCACTCACTTTTAATAAAAGAGACCTTATTAGTGTGCTCAAGCCCTTCGGAATTAAAACTGCTGAAAATTATTTCGTCGATAAAGGAGATGAAGTTGATCCCGATGAAATTATTGCCAAAGTTGGTTTGCCGTGCTTTGTGAAAGCCAATAAAGCCGGAAGTAGCTTCGGAATTACAAAAGTGAAATCGCGTGATCAAATTATTCCTGCCACAAAATTTGCTTTTAAGGAAGATAACGAGATCATCATCGAATCATTTCTCGATGGTACCGAAGTTTCGGTTGGAGTGATCACTCACAACGACGAGATTCTCGCGCTGCCGGTCACTGAAATTGTTTCTGAAAATGAGTTTTTTGACTATGAAGCCAAATACCTCGGAAAATCTCAGGAGATCACCCCTGCCCGAATTTCAGAAGAACAAACTAAAAAAGTGCAGGAAATAGCCAAATTGATCTATCGCAAACTGAAGATGAAAGGTTTTTCGAGATCTGAATTTATTTTCCACAACAACGAACCACATTTTATTGAAATGAATACCAACCCGGGGCTCAGTGAAGCGAGTATTCTGCCACAGCAGGCCCAGGCGGCAGGCATTTCTTTAAAAAAGCTTTTTGGCAGTGCTATTGAAACTGCCCTAAAAGCCTAGGTATCCAAAAATGTCTATTTTAGAGTAAATTTTTTCAGCATGAAAACAGCAGTTTTTCCCGGTTCTTTTGATCCCATCACCCTGGGACATGTTGATATCATTAACCGCGGACTCCCACTTTTTGACCAGGTCATCCTGGCAATTGGTACTAATTCAGATAAGAAATACATGTTCTCTCTCGAGGAGCGGGTCAGGTTTTTGGAAGAGACCTATAAAGATGAACCAAAGATCAAGGTGATGACCTACAAAGGCATGACAGTGGATTTTTGCAGGGAACAAAACGCCGGATTCATTCTACGCGGCCTTCGTAATGCCATTGACCTGGAATTTGAAAAGAGCATTGGCCAGACCAACTTTAAAATAAGCGGAGTAGAAACCCTTTTCTTTATCACTTCCTCCGGAAAAAGCCATATTTCCTCAACCGTTGTTCGCGACGTAATTCGCAACGGCGGAGACTATCAATTTATGGTACCAGATGCCATTAGGCATTAGTTCATGGGGATTAGAAAATAGTTAATTGGATTTTAACTAAGGCTCTTCCATACCTATAAGCCTTCTTCATTAAGAGTAACACTGTGGGTTTATTTTTTCCTATAATTCTCTTTTAAAGTCCCCTCCCACGGAGGGGTACCGATAGGCGGGGTGGGTTTCCCTTGATTTAAAACTTATATCCCACCGCTAAACCACCATAAAAATTTCGGGGCATTCCGGGATAGAAGTAGCGTGGGGCGTTACCTCCAAATCCTACTGCATTTGGTATTACCGAAGCCGCATAATGTTCATCAAGCGCATTGTTCACACCCCCAAAAATTTCCAAATCCCAGTTCTGATTTATTGAAGTATTGATCATTTCCAGTGGTTCCAGGGCGAGTTTGAAATGCAGGAGATCGTAATGACTCCTGAATTCGGTATTTGCATCATTTAAAGGCATTCCCCCTTCAAATTGGTAAGTAGTTCGCAGGGTTAAGCCAAAGGAAGTGATAATATCTAGTCCGGCATTTACAGTTTCCTGCGGCACTGCCGGAAGATCGTTGCCAGAGAAATCTTCTTCCTCATCTATAAATTCGTCAAATTCGATGGAATTGTATGCTGCATTGACAAAGGTGCGTGCCCGTACATTTGCTGAAACAGGGAAATTGTAATTGAGCAACAATTCGATTCCGTTGTGGTCAGTTTTTCCGGCGTTGCGGCCAATGTACCGGTCTTCGGCCACTCGTTCGGCTACTAACAGATTTTTCACCTGGATTGAAAACGCGGCAATTTCAGCATAGAGTCGGTTGTTTAGGAAGTTTCCTTTGAAGCCCAGCTCGTAATTAATTCCGGTTTCGGGTTTGAGATTAGTATTGATCAAACCTTCCGGAGTAAGTGTTTCGGCTACCGTGGGAGTAGAAAATCCGTGACTTACCGAAGCATATAAATTTTTACCCGGGGCTACTGTGTAAACGGCACCAATCCTGGGTGACAGCACTTCCTTAAAACTGTAGGCTCCACTTTGGTCTACATCGTCTTCCTCATAAAGGTCACTCAGCTCGTAAGAAGTGGCGTTGAGATTTAATCCGGCTTCCAGTCTAAGCCGCGAGGTCACCTCCTGGTTCCATTGAAGAAATATATTATAGTAACGCCTGTCCTGCTCGTTATGGCTCAAATAACTACCGGGCACACTGCCCTTATCTTCAAACTGCTCATACAGGTTCTCAAAAGTGGCAGTATCATACCACTCGTTATAGAATTCCACGCCAAAGCTCAATTGTGCAGGGGCTCCAAAAATGTCTTTTTCAAGACTGAATTTTGTCCTTGCCCCCAAAGCTGACTGCCCTTCGTTAAGGATATCAAACGGCCTGGGCTCATAGGCATCCCTAAAACTGCCATAAACACTGGTTATATTTGAAAAAGCTTCCGAAAAACGATACTCATAAGAGAACCCAAGTAGACCTTTGTCGTAAGACTCATAGCCTTTGGCCGCAGCCCAGGTAAAAGCCGCCGAAGAAGGATCTTTAAGAAAAGTCTCCCGGTTTACCGAACTCGGAATAAATGCTTTTAAGCGCACAAAATTACCCAGTACCGACAATTCTCCATTTTTTCCTGCCAGCACCTGCCCAAAAAGGGTAAAAGAATCCCTGTCATAAGCCGAATTATCACGCCAGCCATCAGTTTCCACATGGTTATATGTGGCCGTGAGGTTAGCCGATTTTGAAGCGTGAGATGCCCGGGCAGTTCCCCTAAACAGGCCATAGCTCCCAAAAGTGCTTTTTACTTCAGCCTTTGTTCCCTGCTCCATGTCACGGGCAGGAAAAAGAGTGACCACTCCGCCAAGACCTGCGCCATACACACTTGATGTAGGCCCTTTTATAATTTCGATCCGTTCCAGGGCGGCAGGATCGAGGTCGTCCAGTGTCGTTTCTCCTTCGGCGCTGGTAATTGGAATTTCCATAAAGTAAGCCTTTACCCGGTTTGTGCTGTACTGCGACCGCGAACCCACCCCTCGAATGCTCATTTTATTGGTGTTTAAAGCCCCCTGGTGCACATTCACGCCCGGCACGGTACTTATATTCTGCATCACATTAGTTTCATCAAACCTTTGCAGCTCTTCTTCGCTTAATACTGAAACCGACGCCGGAGTTTGCAATAATTGCTTCGGAATTATGGTACTTCGCAGCACAACTTCAGACAGGGAACCTTCGGAAGGTGCAAGAACAACAAAAAGATCTTCGGAAGAAGAGTCGGCCAACAGGATTTTTCGGCCGTAGCCGGGAGCTTCAAAAATGAGGTTTACAGGCAATCCTTCCGCAGAAAAATTGAATACACCTGAAGCATCTGTAAAAACAGCTTCAGAAGATTCTCCTGAAGTAATTTTGACATTTTCAAGAGGTTTATTGGTAAAGGCATCAGTTACTTTTCCGCTAATTTGCTGTGCAGAGAGCTTTCCGAAGAAAAATATAGCGAATACCAGGAATAGATATTTTTTCAAGAGTTTCGTTTTAGTTAGTGACCGGGAAGGGGTGTCAAAAATGCCATTTTTGACACCTTTTTCTTCCGAAGAAATGGGCTTTACGAATTTAAGCTTTTTATCATGTTCTGGAAAACCTGCTTTATTCTTAGCAATACTTTATGCTTTTGAAGTTTTTCTTTATGTTTACGCCGGTTAAAATTCCCTGCATGAAAAAAATACTGGTTTTGGTAATGTTTGCCATTGGCCTTAGCTCCTGCGATTTTTCGAACTATATACTGGAGCAGGATTATGATTTCACCACTGTTTTTGAAAAATCGGGAGGAACAGAGACTGCTACCTACCCCGAGATCATTGACTTCTACGAAGATCTTGCTGCGGTGTACCCCAGCATTAATCTGGAGCGCATTGGAGAAACCGATAGTGGTGAACCCCTACACCTGGTGACTTACAGCCGTAACAAATCTTTTGATTTTGAAAGCCTTCGCGAAGACCATAGCATAGTAATGATCAATAACGGCATACACCCGGGCGAGAGCGACGGGATTGATGCCACCATGATGTTATTTAGAGACCTTGCACAAGATTCTATAAGCCTGCCTGAAAACACGGTGATTGCGGCTATCCCGGTGTACAACGTTGGCGGCGCGCTTAACCGCAACTCCTTTTCCCGTACAAATCAGAATGGGCCTAAAGCTTATGGTTTTCGGGGAAATGCAAGAAATTATGACCTCAACCGCGACTTTATAAAAGCCGACACCCGAAACACCCGTAGCTTTTACGAGATCTTTCATAAGGTAGACCCCGATCTTTTTATTGACACCCACGTGAGTAATGGCGCCGATTACCAGTACACCCTTACCCATGTAATTACACAGCACGACCAGATGGGAGGAGCTTTGGGAAATTATATCAAAAAAGATTTGAGACCCGCCGTTGAAGAGGCCCTGAAGAAAAAAGACTGGGAAATGACTCCTTACGTGAATGTATTTGGAGATGTGCCCGACAAAGGTTTTACGCAGTTTCTTGACACGCCGCGCTACTCGACGGGATATGCTGCCCTTTGGAACACCCCGGGAATAATGCTGGAGACGCACATGCTTAAGCCGTATAACAAGAGAGTTTATGGCTCTTATGAATTTTTGCGCTCCATGATAGACATTGCAGATAAAGATACCGAACTTCTTAAAAAGCTGAGAGCTCAGGACACCAAAACCTTTAAGTCCAAAAGCACTTATGCTTTTGATTTTAAGGTGGACAGCAGCAGAGTCTCGGAACTACAATTTAAGGGGTATGAGGCAGAAAGGTACCCCAGTGAAGTCACCGGATTTGAAAGATTAAAATATGACACTACCCGCCCTTTCACCAAAAAAGTAGATTATTATGATAATTTCACTGCCTCCCAGGAAGTGAAGATACCCCAGGGTTATATTGTACCGCAGGCGTGGTGGCCAATCCTGGATCTTCTTAAACTGAACAATGTGGAGATGGTTCCTTTTGAAAAAGACACCAGTATGGTGGTAGAAGTCTACAGAATTAAAAACTACGAAACCAGAAATGCACCTTATGAAGGGCATTACCCGCATTATAATGTGGAGGTAGAAAGCAGCAGGAAAAAAGTGAATATTAAACGGGGCGATCTTTTTATTCCTATTGAACAAAAAGCAGCAAAGTACTTGCTGGCAACACTTGAGCCCCAGGCACCGGATTCCTTCTTTAACTGGAATTTCTTTGACAGCATTCTGCAGCAAAAAGAAGGCTTCTCCCCATATGTGTTTGAGGAAGTAGCAAGAGAATTTCTAGACGATTATCCTGAAATTGAAAATGAATTCCTGGCCAAAAAGAGCAACGATCCTGAATTTGCTGCCAACTGGTACGCACAACTGGACTGGATTCACAAAAGGAGTGAGCACTATGAAGTATCACATTTGCGATATCCCGTCTTTAGAGTGAGCCGGTAAAATTTCTTCAGGGAACAGGAGTTTAATATTGGCGTAAGACTTTTTCAAAGCTTTTTGCGCCTTCTCCATATTTTTCCATTTTACTTTCTCTATCCCCTCACTTTCTTCGGGCACCAGTTCGCCGTCATAGTCGGTTCTCATTTCATACCAGTACGTGACCTTAAGCCTGTACCGGCCTTTTCTTTGGAACACGTGATAGGTAGTTTGCAGGAATTTAGAGATTTCGAGGTTCTTCACCCCCGTCTCTTCTTCTACTTCGCGAATAGCCCCTGTCTCTATACTCTCGTTCTTTTCAACTTTTCCTTTGGGTAGATCCCACCGGCCGTTTCGAAAAATAAAAAGCACCTCATCCCTTTGATTCAGCACAAATCCTCCACCGGCTGTGACTACAGGTAACTTCTTAAAAAGGTGCTTTAGAAGTTTATCTTTTTTCTGGTGATAAAGATTAACGTAGAGCAATTTTCCCTTGTTGATCTTTTTGATAATCCTCTTTAATTTAACCTCCTTTAACGGAATTGATACATATTTCTCTCCCAAATGCTTTTCTGTTGAGAGAATAATAGGAACATCATTTACAAAAACTTTATACATTTGCAGTATGATTTTAGACAAGGAAACGGCTCGCAAAACTGCTGAGTTATTATTGCAAATTAAGGCAATAAAATTAGATGCACAACAAGGCTTTAAATGGGCCAGCGGGTGGAATTCTCCAATTTACTGTGACAATCGCATCATCTTATCTTATCCTCCCATCCGCAATTTTGTACGGGAACACATGGCTCGCCAGGTAGAACAGCTTTACGGCAAAGCCGATGTTATTGCCGGGGTTGCTACAGGAGCAATAGGAATAGGAATGCTGGTAGCCGAATACCTGAGCCTGCCATTTGCTTATGTGCGCCCGGAGGCAAAATCTCACGGCCGCCAAAACCAGATTGAGGGCAAAGTTGAGGAAGGGCAAACCGTTGTGGTCATTGAAGACCTCATTAGCACCGGTAATAGCAGCTTAAATGCCGTAAAAGCACTACAGGATGCCAACCTTCAAATAAAAGGTATGCTGGCCATCTTTTCTTACGGCTTTGATACCGCAGACCAGAATTTTAAAGATGCGAATATTGAGCTACACCCCCTTAGCAACTATGAATATCTATTGGAAGTAGCCCTAAAAACAAATTATATCAATCAAGCCGAGAGCGAGCTACTAAAAAGCTGGCGAAATGATCCGGCTAACTGGAAAAAATAAGATATGGAATTACAGAGCGACAAAGTAACAGTACAAAAGAGTCAGCAGGAATTGTTCAACTTCCTTACAGACGTGAACAATTATGAGCAGATCATGCCAGAGAGCAAAGAGAAATTTCAAGTGAAAAGTCAGGACACTTTTGCTTTCGCGTTGAAAGGAATGCCAGAGATCGCACTGCAGATAAAAGAAACCCGCGAGCCAGAATATATTAAACTGGGTTCAACTTCAGACAAGTTTGATTTTTCGCTTGATGTGGAGATCCAGTCTTTGGGAGACAATCAGAGTGAGGCCCAGTTGTTTTTCCACGGAAAGTTCAATACCATGATGGCTATGATGGTAAAAGGACCTTTGAAGAAATTCATTTCTAATTTAGCAGAAAACCTCGCAAAGATCTAATAGCAAAGACTAATTTCTTTTAGATCGTATTCGGCAACCTCTTCCTCTTCCCCTTTTTGCACCAGCAGCCTACCGGTTGGGCTAACGTCGAGGATCATTCCTGTAAAAAGGTTGCCTTTGGGATCTTTAAAGGTAGAGGGAACTAACCTGCGAAAAAGGGCATTTTTGTAAGTGTTTAAAATTACTTCGGAGCTTTCTTCGGAAAGTTCCGAAAATCCTTTTTCAAGCTCTGCAAGTACAACATTAAGCACCTCCTCAAGGCTGAATTCCTTTCCGGTGGCAGTCTTCATGGATCCTGCCTGAGGCAGATCTCCAAAGTTTTGCTGATTAACGTTCAGCCCTATCCCAATAATAGACCCCGTCACTTTACCTTCAGAAATAATATTTTCAATAAGTACACCCGCCAGTTTTCGATTAGCTGACAAGATGTCGTTTGGCCATTTAACTTTTAATCGTGGCAGGTCAAATTTTTCGAGAGCCGAAATCAGCGCAGTTGCAATAGCTGCACTCAGCACAAACTGATGGGCCGGATTTATCTTAGGCCGGGGCAAAAACACAGAAAAAGTGAGGTTTTTACCATCCTCAGCACTCCAGGAAGTACCACGTTGCCCCCGCCCCTGGGTCTGTTTTTTTGCAACAACACAGGTGAGAGGTAAGTGAGGATTTTCTTTTAAAAGCTCTCGCGCAAATGAATTTGTGGAGTTGATGGCACTAACTTTGATAAGGTGCATACGTAAAGATAGATAATGCAGGCGTTAAATGTTATGAAAACCAAGGTTCAAAAAACCTTAAAAAGTAATAACTTTGCGCAAAGAAAATAAATTTAATGATAAAAAAAGAAGCTAACAACGATATACTTATAGCACACATAATCAAAGGAATCGAAGAAGTTAAAGGGAATGATATTGATATTCTTGACCTTAGAGAGATAGAAAATACTGTATGTGACTACTTCATCATCTGCAATGGAACCTCAAATACGCAGGTAAATGCCATTGTTAATTCCATTCAAAAAACCGTTAGTAAATCGCTTAAAGATAAACCCTGGCACATAGAGGGATCTGATAATGCCGAGTGGGTACTAATGGATTACGTGAGCGTGGTAGTACATGTTTTTCAGAAGCACATTAGAGAGTATTATGACATCGAAAGTCTTTGGGGGGATGCAAAATCCACTTCAATCAATACAAATTATTAAGAGTTAAGAAAGAACGCATGGCCAAAGAGCAACCTAAAAATAAAGAGCCAAAAAAACCAAAGTTTAGCGCATATTGGATTTATGCAGCTATTATCCTGGTGTTTTTGGGGATAAATTTCTTCAGTGATAGCGGGTTTAACGAACCTGCCAAGACCAACCCTGCCGAATTCCTGAATTATTTAGAACAGGGAGACGTAAAGAAGGTGGTTATAGTAAACCGCAATCAGGCAAAAGTATTCCTTACCGAAGAAGCCCAATCAAAAGAAGTACACCAAAAGGCAGTACAGGATGAGCTATTTCCCGGTGGAGATTCTCCCGCCTATACCTTTGAGTTTGGTGATCTTCAAAACCTTGAGGATGACATAAGAGAGGTGAAAGCCGAAAGTAATGTAGACACCCCTGTGGTCTTTGAGACCCATCAAAATGTTTGGGGCGATATTCTACTTACCCTACTGCCATTTATTCTGATTATTGGAATCTGGATCTTCATTATGCGTCGTATGAGCGGTGGAGCCGGTGGCGGTGCAGGCGGACAGATTTTCAACATAGGAAAATCCAAAGCCAAGCTCTTTGATCAAAATACCGACGTTAAAGTTTCTTTTAAAGATGTGGCCGGTCTTGAAGGAGCCAAGGAAGAAGTACAGGAAATTGTAGATTTCCTAAAAACCCCAGATAAATATACCTCCCTGGGAGGAAAAATTCCAAAGGGTGCTTTACTTGTAGGACCTCCGGGTACCGGTAAGACCTTACTTGCAAAAGCAGTGGCAGGAGAAGCCAAAGTTCCTTTCTTCTCACTTTCAGGATCCGATTTCGTGGAGATGTTTGTAGGTGTTGGAGCTTCGAGGGTAAGAGACCTGTTTAAACAGGCAAAAGAAAAATCTCCAGCTATTATCTTTATTGATGAGATTGATGCAATAGGTCGTGCCCGCGGAAAAAGTAATTTCTCGGGATCTAACGACGAGCGTGAGAACACCTTAAACCAGCTCCTTACAGAAATGGACGGTTTTGGAACCAACACCAATGTAATCGTACTGGCAGCTACCAACCGTGCCGATGTGCTTGACAAAGCCCTAATGCGCGCCGGAAGGTTTGACAGACAGATCTATGTTGACCTGCCTGATGTTAGGGAGAGAAAAGAAATATTTGAAGTACATCTTCGCCCGCTTAAGAAAGTGGCCGACGAGTTAGATACTGAGTTCATGGCAAAACAGACTCCTGGATTCTCGGGTGCCGATATTGCCAACGTATGTAACGAAGCTGCATTAATTGCTGCACGTAATAGTAAAACCGCTGTTGGAAAACAGGATTTTCTGGATGCAGTAGATCGTATTGTGGGTGGTCTTGAGAAAAAGAATAAGATCATCACTCCAGAGGAGAAGCAAGCCATCGCTTTCCACGAGGCAGGACACGCAACCGTTAGCTGGATACTGGAGCACGCCGCTCCCCTTGTAAAGGTTACCATTGTACCTCGCGGGCAATCGCTTGGAGCTGCATGGTATTTACCAGAAGAAAGGCTTATTGTGAGACCAGAACAGATGCTCGATGAAATGTGTGCAGCACTGGGAGGACGAGCAGCCGAAAAGGTTATCTTCAACAAGATCTCAACCGGAGCTCTTAGTGACCTGGAAAAAGTTACCAAACAGGCCCGTGCCATGGTGACCGTGTATGGATTAAATGAAAAGGTAGGGAATCTCACTTATCACGATTCTTCAGGCCAGAGTGAATATAATTTCACCAAGCCTTACAGTGAGAAAACTTCAGAATTAATAGACAAGGAGATCTCCAACCTTATTGAAGAGCAGTATCAAAGAGCTATTCAACTTCTTGAGGACAATAAAGACAAGCTTACCAGGCTGGCCGAGATCCTTCTGGAAAAAGAAGTTATATTCAAAGATAACCTCGAGGAAATCTTCGGAAAAAGGCCTTTTAAGAGCCGTGACGAAATCATGAATGGCAACAGCCAGGAAAAAACTGTTCCTGTACAGGAAGAAACTGTTACCGAAAAAACAATTCCCGGTAGCACACCAGGTTCAGAAGCGCAGGACACTTCTACTTCCGAAGGAAAATAATCTACAATCCTATCAGTAAAAAATCTTAACTTATCCTAATCTGTAAGTTAAGATTTTTTACCTTTGGGTGAAATGCTACCTTGAGTAATCAGAAACCTATATGAGTCTATTTAGAAACTTTTTGAACCCTAAATCTAAATCAGACAAAGGTCAGGATAAAGTAGAAAGTTCTGACCGTAGCAAGTATATGCCAGATGTTAAGCTCCCTACCGATGAGCGTTTTATGCTCAATTTCAAAAACAACGGCGGCAAATTTCTTTATTGTGAGAGTAATGAAGAGTTGATAGAGACGTTTGAAAACATCATGTTGGAGAATGATTGGTATGAAAAAGAAACTTGTTGTTTTGATCAAAATTTACGGGATAAATTTTCCGACCAGAATTTAGAATTCACTAATTCCGGCGAAGCAGCTTTTTTCCTTAGCACCTGCGAATATCTCATTGCCAATGATGGCTCTATTCTTATTTCTTCAAATCAAATTAAGGAGAAGAAGCTTAAAGAATTACCCTATAATTTTGTTATCCTTGCCTCTACGAGCAAGCTCATTGATGCCATTGGCGAAGGTTTAAGAGGCATTAAGTTTAAAAATAAAGACCGTATTCCTTCCAATATTACAACCATCAAGAATTTTGAGAACAACAAAGAAGGGGATTTCATGAGCTACGGAAGTAGTACAAAAAACCTATATTTGCTGCTTCTGGAAGATCTGTAGTATGAAGGAAAACATTATTCGGGGTTTATCGGGGGTCATGTATGTATCCATTCTTGTGGTCTCCATATTTGCATCCGAATTTGCTTTCACCACACTTTTCCTGTTATTTGGCGTTATTTGTCTTCGTGAACTTCAAAGACTTTTACATTTAAAAAGTTTATTGGGATATTTTCTTCTCATTGGGTTATTCTATATTTTCAGCTATATGCGGTGGAGCCCCTATGGCACTTCCCTACTCTTACTCATCACCATTTTCGTAAACCTGTTTCTTGTCAAAGATCTTATGCTGGTGAACAAAATCCCCCTTTTTGAGAAGAAGAAATATGTGATCATCATTTTTTACCTCATAGCCTCACTCATCTTTCTCACACTTATACCCAGCTACACAGGAGATTTCACACCCGAACTGGTAGTTGGTATATTTTCACTTATTTGGATAAACGATACTTTTGCCTATCTTGTAGGTAAGAATTTTGGAAAAAAAAAGCTCTTTGAAAGGATCTCCCCTAAAAAAACAGTCGAAGGTTTTTTGGGAGGATTAGTCTTTAGTGCGATTGCAGCCTATTTGGTATATTTCTTCACCGGACTTTTAAGCGTCAATGAATGGGTGGGACTGGCAGTGATTTTAAGCATTTTTGGCACCCTGGGAGACCTAATACAATCAAAGTTCAAAAGACAGGCAGGAGTGAAAGACAGCGGCAGGCTAATGCCCGGTCATGGAGGTTTATTTGACAGGCTTGACAGCATCATTTTTGCAAGCCCTTTTGTTTATGCCTATTTACAACTAATTAACTATGTTTCATAAAGAAGGATATAAGATAATGGGAACCGCAATGATCTTATTGATCATTGTAAACCTACTGGCACAAACTTTTATTTTCACCTATTGGATTAGGGTCGTTATTCTTATAGCATCTATCGTGCTTTTCTTCCTGGTTCTTCAGTTTTTCAGGAACCCGAAAAGAAATACCGTAGTCAATACCAAGCACGTTATTGCCCCCGTTGATGGGAAAGTGGTGGTTATTGAAGAAGTGTATGAGAAAGAATACTTTAAAGATAAACGCTTAATGGTTTCTGTGTTCATGTCTCCAATCAATGTTCACGTGACCAGACACCCCATAGGCGGAACTGTAAAATACAGCAAATACCACCCGGGCAAATATCTCGTAGCCTGGCATCCAAAAGCCAGTGAAGAGAACGAACGCACCACAGTAGTTGTTGAAAATGAAAGCACCGGAGAGATCCTTTACCGGCAAATTGCAGGTGCTCTTGCCAAGCGTATAGTAAATTACGCCAAAGAAGGCGAAGAAGTGGTACAGGGTAGCGATAGCGGATTTATTAAGTTTGGCTCCAGGGTTGACGTATTTCTTCCTCTGGGCACCGAACTTGAAGTTAAACTGAATCAAAAAGTAAAAGGTGGCGTTAGTCTCATTGCAAAAGTTTCCTAATCCCGTAGCCATGACTCCCGAAGAAGTTGACAGGGAATTTTTAAGAGCTTATGAAAAAGCCAGCAGGACTTCCCAGAAGCTCCCTCCCGATCTTATGCTCAAGCTCTATGCCTACTATAAACAGGCTACAAAACATTCCCAGGCGTATATCCCTTCGGGGAACAGCGACCTTAAAAATGCCTTTAAATTGAACGCCCTGCTACAGGTAAAGGGTTTGACAGTTATAGAGGCTAAAGAGGCCTACATCCAGCTGGTTGAGGAGAATATCCACGATTAATATTAATCAGGATTTTACTGAAGATTTTAGTATAAATAATCAGTTTAAGCCACACCTGATTTCATTTATAAGCAAAGTATATAAAGCAAAAACCTCAAAGATTTTGAAAATCTTTGAGGTTTTTGCTTTATATCTGAAATTATGATCTGTCTAAGAAAGCGCCTTTAAACTGGCAAGAATTGCTTCAATTTTAGCTTCGGCATCAGCTTTTTTCTGCTTTTCCATATCTACCACTTTTGCAGGTGCCCCGCTCACAAACTTTTCGTTAGACAACTTTTTCTCTACAGATTTTAAAAATCCGCGGGTATAGTTCAATTCCTCTTCAAGCTTGGCTTTTTCGGCTTCAACATCAACTGCACCAGTCACAGGAATAAAATATTCGTTTGACTTTACCCGGAAAGAAAGAGCTCCTTTCACTTGTTCTTTAGTATAGCCCAACGATGAAATATTTCCCATTTTTTCAATGATGGGGTCAAATGTGCTGCCAAGTTTCTCATTATTGAGTACCTGAAGTTCAATTTGATCTTTGTAAGAAATGTTCTTTTCTTTTCTAATAGTTCTTATCCCAGACACCACTTCTGAAGCTACCACAAACTCTTCTATAAGAGAAGCAGCAAATTCCTCACTTTTGGGCCATGAGGAAATGATCAAGGCTTCGTTTTCATTTCGCTGCTTCATTGACTGCCATATTTCTTCTGAAACAAATGGCACGAATGGGTGAAGAACTTTAAGGTTGTTCTCCAGGATCTCTGTAACAGCATCAAAAGTTGCTTTATCCATTGGCTGCCCGTAAGCTGGTTTTACCATCTCAAGGAACCAGGAACAGTAATCATCCCATACCAGTTTATAAGTAGCCATTAAAGCATCACTTATACGGTATTTTTTATAGTTATCTTCAATCTCGTGCAGGCTCTTCTGAAATTTCGCCCTGTACCATTCCACAGCAATCTTTGCAGCTTCAGGTTGTTCGGCTTTATCTGAAACTTCCCATGAATTTACAAGCTTGAACGAATTCCAAATTTTATTTACAAATGCTGCTCCCTGTTTACATAAATCTTCTTCAAACATAAGGTCATTCCCTGCAGGGGAACTCAGTAGCATTCCTACCCTCACCCCATCGGCACCATAAGCATCTATGAGCCCCAGAGGATCTGGAGAATTACCCAGGGATTTTGACATTTTTCTACGCTGTTTATCGCGTACAATACCCGTTAGGTAAACATTATTAAAAGGTTTTTTATCCCTGTACTCATATCCGGCAATGATCATACGTGCTACCCAGAAAAAGAGAATCTCGGGTGCAGTTACAAGGTCATTTGTTGGATAATAGTAGTTAATCTCTTTATTATCGGGCTCAAGAATCCCGTTAAAGACACTTATTGGCCAAAGCCATGAAGAGAACCAGGTATCAAGAGCATCTTTGTCCTGCTTAAGATTAGAGGCTGTTAATTCATTGTTGCCCGATTTTTCTTTGGCCAACGTTAAAGCCTCTTCAGGAGATTCGGCTACAACAAAATCTTCGTAGCCCTCTCCATAATAATATGCCGGAATTTGCTGTCCCCAAACCAACTGCCGGCTAATGTTCCAGTCGCGAACATTCTCCATCCAGTGACGGTAAGTATTCACAAATTTCTCGGGTACCAGGTTCACCTCTTTCTCCAGTACGGCATCAAGTGCGGGCTGGGCGAGTTCTTTCATTTTCAGGAACCACTGGTCACTAAGTTTTGGCTCGATCACCGCGCCGGTACGTTCACTGGTGCCCACCTTATTTAAGTGAGTTTCGGTCTTAACCAGTATACCTTTTTCTTTAAGTTCTTCGACGATCTTTTTTCGTGCCTCAAAACGGTCCATTCCTTCATAATGCATTCCGAAGGAATTAAGCGTAGCATCATCATGAAATATATCAATCACCTCCAAATTGTGCTTATCTCCAAGCACCTTATCATTTTCATCGTGCGCTGGGGTCACTTTTAAACAACCCGTTCCAAACTCTATATCAACATATTCATCTTCAATTATAGGAATCACTCGCTCAAAAAGCGGAACAATCGCCTTTTTACCTCTTAAATGACTAAACCTTTCATCATTGGGGTTAATACACACGGCAGTATCTCCCAGAATAGTTTCGGGCCGGGTAGTAGCAATAGTGAGCGTATCATTTGTACCCTCAATTTTATACTGAAGGTAGTACAACTGCCCCTGCTGCTCCTGGTACACCACTTCTTCATCAGAAAGTGTGGTTTTCGCCTGCGGGTCCCAATTCACCATACGGTAACCGCGGTAAATATGGCCTTTGCGATAAAGATCGACAAACACTTTTATTACCGAAGCCGACATATCATCGTCCATCGTAAACTTTGTACGGTCCCAGTCACAGGAAGCCCCAAGTTTTTTGAGCTGTTCCAGGATAATCCCGCCATGCTTGTGGGTCCATTCCCAGGCATGTTCCAGAAATTCTTCTCGTGAAAGGGCATTTTTATCTATTCCTTCTGCTTTTAATTTCGCAACTACCTTGGCTTCTGTAGCAATAGAGGCATGATCTGTTCCCGGCACCCAGCAGGCATTGTAGCCCTGCAGCCGTGCGCGACGGATCAACACATCCTGGATGGTGTTATTGAGCATGTGCCCCATGTGCAGCACCCCAGTAACATTGGGCGGCGGAATTACGATAGTGTACGGTTCTCTTTCGTCAACTTCAGAATGAAAATAATTATTCTTCATCCAGTAATCATACCACTTGGTTTCAACTTCCCGGGCTACATAATTTGATGCTACAGACATACTTTGGTGCGGTTTTTGGAATATATGGGCAAAAGTAATTATAACTTCAGGATTATAAAAGGCGATGCAGCCGATTGCCTTTTTATTTGCTACAATAAACAGATTAGTAGTATATTTACAATTCTGAAAAAACTAAAAACCATGAAAAAATTAATTGCAATTGCCCTTTTTGTTTTTGCAGGCTACGCTGTACAGGCGCAGGAAACAGCAAAAATCGAATTTAAGTCTGAAGTAATAGACTACGGCGAAATAGAGAAAGGCAGTGATGGCGTTCGCGTTTTTGAATTTAAAAATACCGGAAATGTTGCCCTGGTAATTACAGATGTTACTTCAAGCTGCGGATGTACTATTCCCGAAAAACCAAAAGATCCTATTGCTCCTGGAGAAACCGGGGAGATCAAAGTGAAATATGATACCAAAAGAGTAGGCCCAATTAGAAAAACCATCACCGTTTACTCTAATGCCGATGTTCCTGCCAAATCAATAAAGATCAAAGGAAAAGTTCTGGAATAAGACTTTCCAAAAATGACATTTTTGAGGAGGTTGTTTTAAAAGCTACCACTCCGTTTTCTAAAGAAAATCAGGAAGAAGTACCTGTAACAAGATTCAGGTTCACGGAAACAGGCTTTTAAAGCAGCCTCCTTTTATTTTCAGCAGTTTTACAACCACAAATTGCCATTTTTTAAGGGTCTGAAGCTCTACCCTTCTCCTCCTCATAAGTTTTTCTGAAAAAGTTTCGCTTTCTCTACTTCGGAAGTGCTAAAAGGCAGCTTCAAAATGCCTTTTTTGGAAGGTAAAGCGCTTTTTCATATCCTCTTTTCGCCAGTTTTGCTGAAGTATTTCCGAAGTACCTTATAATTTCGGCTTTAATCTGAAATTTTCAGCTTTTCAAACACCAATATCACTAAGAAATTTAATCTTCATCACAATTCATCAGCAACTCCTGATGCTTTAAGTTGAATATCCTTCAGAAAGGATAAAAATCAGGAAAAATATTATTCTCAATTTAAAATTTCGCAACTTTGTAAGCCAAAATTTTAGATATGCCACATATTTCTCGTAAAGGGCAGGCTATGCCCGAATCTCCTATAAGAAAATTAGTTCCTTACGCAGAAGCTGCAATAAAAAAGGGCCGTACCATTTATCAATTAAATATTGGCCAACCCGATATTAAGACCCCTGCAAAAGCACTTGCAGCGGTCAAAAATGCCGATATCGAAGTGCTTTCTTACAGCCATTCTGCCGGTTTTGAAAGCTACCGCAACAAACTGGCGAAGTACTACAGGAACCACGACATCGAGATTACGGCTAATGAATTGATCATTACCACCGGCGGGTCTGAAGCTTTGTTGTTCACCATGGGCAGCATTTGTGATGCCGGCGATGAAGTGATCATTCCAGAGCCTTTTTACGCTAACTACAATGGCTTCGCAACAGCATCGGGGGTTACCGTGGTTCCTGTAAAATCGAAAATTGAGGACAGTTTTGCCCTGCCTCCAATTTCTGAATTTGAAAAGCTCATCACTCCCAACACTAAGGCCATTCTTATTTGCAATCCGGGCAACCCAACAGGGTATCTCTACACAAAAGAAGAAATTGATCAACTGGCCGAGATCGTAAAAAAACACGATCTCTTTATTGTTGCCGATGAAGTGTACCGCGAATTTGCTTACGATGGTGCAAAACATCACTCTATCATGAGCGTACCGGGATTGGAGCAAAATGCGATCATGATAGATTCGGTTTCAAAACGCTACAGCATGTGTGGCGCACGAATTGGATGTGTAGTTTCCAAAAATGCCGATTTTATGGCTACAGCCATGAAGTTTGCACAGGCACGCCTTAGCCCTCCAACCTTTGCTCAAATTGCAAGTGAAGCAGCCCTCGACACAGAACAGGAATATTTTGACGAAGTGATAGAAGAATACACTTCCAGAAGAAACACGCTCGTGCAGGGCCTTGAGAAGATTGATGGCGTAAGAGTAGCCAATCCAAAAGGTGCATTTTATTGTATTGCTGAATTACCTGTTGCCGATGCCGAAGATTTCGCCAAATGGCTCCTGGAGAGTTTTGAAATGGATAATGAGACCATAATGATCGCTCCTGCTGCAGGCTTTTACTCTACGCCAAATACCGGAACTAACCAGGTGAGGATCGCCTACGTTCTTAAAAAGGAAAATCTTGTAAGAGCATTAGAGATCCTTAAAGAAGCGCTTAAGCAGTACAAGGGCTAATGAAAATGCAATCGGATATTTCCCTGAAGCCATATAACACCTTCGGGATAGATGTAAAGGCGCGCAATTTCGTAGAAGTAACTTCTGTTGAAGAACTTCGGGAAGTTTTGAAGAACACCTATGCTTCAGAATTATTCATTCTTGGCGGCGGAAGCAATATGTTGCTTACCAAAGATGTTCAGAAAACAGTGGTTTATATAAACCTCAAGGGCATTGAGATCCTTGAGAACAACGAGAACGACGTACTGGTAAAGGCCATGGCCGGTGAAAACTGGCATGAGTTTGTCCTGTACTGCATTGATCATTCTTTTGGCGGACTCGAAAATCTTTCCCTGATTCCCGGGAAGGTGGGCACTGCTCCAATTCAAAATATTGGCGCGTATGGTGTGGAACTCAAAGACAGCTTTGAAAGCTGCACCGCATTGGATATCCAAACGCTGCAATTAAAGACCTTTACGAAAGAAGAATGCCACTTTGGCTACAGAGATTCTATCTTTAAGAATGAAGCGAAAGGAAAGTACATTATAACAAGCGTTAGCTTCAGGCTTAGTAAGAATAATCATAAACTGAATACTACTTACGGTTCTATAGACCAGTTTCTGGAAGATAAAGGTGTACAAACACCTACAATAGCCAATGTTTCTGAAGCCGTTATAATCATCCGCCAATCTAAACTGCCAAATCCGAAAGAGTTGGGCAACAGCGGAAGTTTTTTCAAGAATCCTGTAGTTTCAAAAGAAGTTTTACAAAAGCTACAACAGCAATATCCTGAAATCCCCTTTTACGAGGTTGACGGGCAGCAGGTAAAGATCCCTGCAGGCTGGCTCATAGACCGCGCGGGCCTTAAAGGCTACCGTGAAGGAGATGCCGGGGTGCACACCAGGCAGGCACTGGTCCTGGTAAACTACGGAAATGCCAAAGGCCTGGATATTCTTCAGCTCGCTGAAAAGATCCAGCAGAAGATCTGGGATATGTTCGGGATCGAAATTTCCCCGGAAGTCAATATCATCTAA